>JAOQAA010000439.1 GCA_025963815.1 Capsulimonas sp. | reverse complement strand
GCTCTTCCGATCTGGCGTCTGGCGTCCGTGGCTGTCGTACATGTTGAACGTGTCGCTCAGCTTGTAGTTGTGTTCGTTGGGGGACGTGTGCCATGCCCACTGCGCCATCGTCTGGAGCAGCATCTTCCCGTCGTGAAAACCCGGGAACGTCTGCAACCCCGTGACGTCGGCCGTAAAAGCAAACTCACCATTGCCCACCGACATCGGCGTCAGCGCCTCGGGCTGGGTCAGTGTGATCTTGTGCCGATCCACCAGCGCCTTGCGGTCGATCTTGCCTTTGCCGTCCTTGCTTCCGTCACTAGACGCCGCGTCGGCGGAGTAGGGAACGGCGCCCAGAAGCGCGGCGGCGCCGACGAGTTTGACAAACGATCGACGGTTCATGGTGGGGTTACTTTCCTAAGTCTTGCTTGCTGTCGTGTGGGTGTTCGGCCCCTCCGCCCCACTGGGTTAGGATGGCCCCTCCTAATCCAGTGAGGCCGGGGGCATCCTAGTCCTAAAACATCCCCGCCGTCACCACGATCTTCGTGACGCTTCGAATGTCGCGGCTGGACGCACCGGCCTGGATCTCATACGTCCCCGGATCGACGCGCCACGCCTTGGACTTCACATCGTAATAGGAGAACGCGTCGGCTTTGAGCTGGAACGCGGCCTGCCCCGCCTGGCCGGGTTTCAGGGCGATCTTGGTGAAGGCTTTGAGTTCGTGGATTGGCCGTGAAACGCTGGGTTTGAGCGGGCGGATGTAGATCTGGACCGTTTCCTTGCCCTCGCGCGTTCCGGTGTTCTTCACGGGGAGTTTTACCGAAATGGCGCCCTTGGCCTTGGCGGCGGTCAGTTTGCCGAAGGAGAATGTGGTGTAGCTCAGGCCGTAGCCGAACGGGAACTGCGGCTCGGCGTGCTTGGTGTCGTAGTAACGATAGCCGACCATCAGGCCGTCCTGGTAGTTGACGATATCTCGGTTCTCGGTGGCGAGCTTGTGGCTGGGCGAGTCGGCGAGGACTTTCGGCCAGCTGAAGGGGAGGCGGCCGCTGGGGTTGACCTTGCCGAAGAGGATATCCGCGACGGCGTTTCCGCCCTCCATGCCCGGGTACCAGGCTTCCACCACGGCGGGAACATTCGGCAGCCAGCCGCCCAGTTCTAATGGCGAACCATTGATCATCACGACCACGGTGCGCGGATTGAGCTTGGCGACGCGGTTGATGAGATTCTGCTGATCGGCGGGGAAGTGCATGTCCGGGCGGTCCCAGCCCTCGGTATCCAGGCTGTGGTCGATGCCGCCGACCACGATGACCGTTTCGGCCTTTTGCACGGCCTCATCGATGGCCGCCCATTGCGGGGACGCGGGTGTTTGCCAGGCGAGCGACAGGGCGGCGTCGCCGGGCTGGCGGGTGTACTCGATGCGCAGCGTGAAGGGCTTACCCTGCTCCATCTGCACCAGGGCTGTCGCGGTCGGGCGGCCGTCCTCGCGGCTGGCGACAGCGAGCGGCTGACCGCCCGTTTCGCCCGCGTAAATGGTCGCCTTGCCGCCAGCGGTCACTTTGATCGCATAGGAGCCAGTCACCGGCGGGATGATCTTGCCGATGAACTGTGCGCGGAACCCATCCGGCGCAATGGCTGGGTCCGGCCCGCGCATCTCCCACATGAAGTTGACCTGCGACTCGACCTTCGTGATGGCGGGTTCGGTCCCGTCTTTGGCGTAGTACTTTGCCGTGAAGCCGGGTTTCCCGTCCACGGGCTGGAGCGCGCTCGGCGGGATCGGCTGGAAGCCGCCGAGATCGTCAATTGAGAGATACTGGACCCGGTCGCCCAGGACGTTTCGGACACCGGCGAGGGTCGTCACTTCGTACGGTCCCTGCACCCAGGAGCTGCCTCCGAGGCCGGCGATGCAGAACCGACGGTCGGCGCTGGGCCCGAGCACCAGCACGTTCTTGACCTTGGCGGGATCGAGCGGCAGGATATTCTGGGCGTTCTTGAGCAGGACGATCCCCTCGGCGGCGACATGACGGGCGACCGCCTGATGCTCCGGCGTGTTGCGCTGGGCGCCCGCCGTCATGTCTCGATGGTTGAGAACGCCGGTGTAGGCGAAGACGCGCAGGATGCGCCGGGCCTTGTCGTCGATCACCGAGATCGGCACGCGGCCCGCATAAACGGCGTCCACTAACGGTTTGGCGAACGGGCAGTCGCCGCCGGGCATGGAGATGTCCAGACCGGCGAACGCGGACTTCTCGACCGACCGGGCCTGCAGCCAGTCCGTGAGCACCATGCCGTCGAAGCCCCATTCGTCCTTGAGCTTGTCCCGCAGCAGCGCCTTGCTGTCGCTGACGAAATCGCCGTTGACGCCGTTCGCCGAAGTCATCACCGACCAGACATGCCCGTCCTGTACGGATGACTTGAAGGCGGGCAGATAGATCTCATTCAGCGTCCGCTGGTCCACCATGGACATATAAAAATTGCGATTGTCCTCACGGTTATTGCACGCGTAGTGCTTCAAACAGGCCGCGACGCCCTCGCTCTGAATCCCCTTCACGATCTCCGCGGCGAGACGCGAGTTCAGATAAGGGTCCTCCGTGTAGTACTCAAAGAACCGACCGCCAATGGGGTCGCGCTGGATATTGATCCCAGGCCCCAGCAGAACGCCCTCGCCGACGGCGCGCGTCTCCTCGCCCATGACCTTGCCGGCCTTGCCGATCAGCGCAGGGTTCCATGTCGCTCCAAACAGCACGCCCGCCGGGAACGCCGTGCTCGCGCCCGAGTTGTTCGGCCCGCGCGGCCCGTCGGTGAGTCGCAGGGTTGGAATGTTCAGCCGAGGCACGCCGCGAAAGTGGCCGTTGTCGCCCGAGCACAGCGCGATCTTCTCCTCCAGGGTCAGGTGAAGAAGAAGATCGTCGAGCTGCCGTTCGACCTTGGGATTGAGGCGCGGCGCGGCGGTCTTCATCTTTGCAGGAGCGGCTGCGGTGAGATGAGGAGCAAGGACGCAAAGGGCGGCGAGAGCGGCGCCTAATTTGCGTGGGTTTGTGTTGGTTTTTCTGGATTTCATGTGGGTTTATGATTGTATCAGAATTTGGGGGATTTGGCAAGAAGGGATTTGGTCCCCCTCGCCAGTTCTACCCACCCCGGCCTTCGGCCACCCCTCCCGCAGCTGGAGGGGTTTGGAATAACTGTTCTGACGCAAGCCGTCTGCGTTACTAGTCCATTCCCCCTCCAGCTGCGGGAGGGGTGGCCGAAGGCCGGGGTGGGTGTAACCCGGGAGGGGTGGGTCACGCCGGGGGCAACCGAAGCGCCGGGGTGGGTCACGCCTGGGATGTGCGCCGACGGGATAGGTCACTACCTCTCCAGCACCACCGGCCCCAGCAGCCCCGACGGCTGCAGCGGCGAGTTCGCATTGTACTGCGTGTACGTTGTGTGTGAAAAACGCTGGGTCTCGGGCTTGCCGGCGTCGCCAATCAATCGATTGCTCCAGAGATTGGCGACCGTGATTTTCAGCTGGTTGCCCTTCGCTTTTAGAGCGCCGGCGGGGACGGTGACGCGCCAGGGGGCGCACCAGACGACGCCGAGATCACGGCCGTTGAGCTTGACCGACGCCAGGTTCTTGACGGTTCCTAGCGACAGAGAGTAGGTTCCGGTCTTGGACGGAGCGGCGGGCGCGTTGAACGTCGTCGTGTAAGTCGCCTTGCCGCTGTAGTGCTTAATGCCGTCCTCGGGACGCTTGCTCCAGTCGTCGAGCGACGTGAACTGGATCTGGGCGGGGCCGCCCCACTTGGGATCGAACGCAACGGTCCAGGGCGCCTTCAGTGTTAGGACCGGGCGGCGTGTTGGGAAGTTGGCGCGCAGGATTTCCGACGGCAGGTTTGCGCCTGGAGGCAGCGGCGCAACAAGTTTGACGGTAGGAGCGGCCGGCTTCCGGAAGATCACAAAGCCGCTTTCGCCGGCCGCGAGATGGACGGGGATGCTGGTGACGCCGGCCGTGTCGGACGAAGACCCCAGGTTGCGCGTTTCGCCCGTGACGGGGTTCCACCACTCGGGGGTGTGACCGGCCGTGCGGAAGGAACAGACAGCATCGACGGGCGCTTTGGCGTCGCCGTTGGCAATGAAGTACATGTCGCCGTCGGCGAGTTTCCGGTGGATGTAGCGCATGGGGACGGTGGACTCAAAGTCCGGGGCGACTTTCATGCCGGCCAGGATGCCCGCCGTCACGTCGTACTGCTGATAGATCGCCGCTTTCGGACCGCTGATGCTCCACGGGCCCATGCCGCGCTCGCCCAGATCCTTCGCCGGAGTTCCATCGCCGAGGGGCGACTGGGAGGCGAGCCAGCTGGAGTCGGTTTGGAATGTTTGCACGGCGCCGTCGGCGCCGGTCACCTGGAAGGCCCCGATCAGGCCGGCGGGGTTCGGCCCCTCGTCGTCGTTCGTCGCCGTGATTTTGATCACATTCGCGCCGGGCTTCAAGAACTTCGCGATGTCGAAGATTGGCGTTTCGTGGAAGTTATCGCCGTGTCCGACCGCATGGCCGTTGACCGTCAGATCAAAGCGATTGTCGGCGGTCACGATCGCCGTCGCGGCGGCGACCTTACCCGTCAGCGTGATGGTCTTGTGGAAGTAGCGCTTGCCGGGAGGCGCGGACTGGGCGGGCGAGCCTTCGTCGAACCAGATCCAGCGCGCCTTGTCCATGGACAGTCCGGACTGGGCGTGGTCCAGAACCACGCGCCCCAAGCCCACTTTGCGCGTCGCGGCGTAGGGCTCGGCGCCCCAGAGCTTGGCGGCGAGAGTCTTGATCTCCGTGTCTGAGGCCGGATAGTTCACAAGGCTCGGCGATTTTAGCGGCGGCGCGCCGACCACCGTGGCGCCGGCTTCGGTCAGCTGGACGATCTTGCGCAGTAATCCGGGTGTCATCGAGTTCCACTGCGGCAGCACCAGCACCTGGTAGCTCATGCCGTCCGGGAAGACGATCCGGCCGCCCTTGACCTTGGCGTGCGCGATGAGATTCTTGGGCGAGCAGCCGTCGAAGTTGTACCCGCGACGGTCCGCGTAGCCGTTGTTGCTCTGGAACGCCGATGTCGGCGGCGTAAACACTTCGGGCGCGCCTTCGGGCGTCAGATAAAGAATATCGGCGACGGGAAGCCCCTGCCGCAGCATATCGCAGCTTCGGGTGATGTAGGTATGGAACGCGGGGACCATGTCCCACCAGGTCTGGGTCCGCTCCCAGTGGACGCCGTACGGCCCCATGGTCATGCCGGGGTATTGATCTAAGGCGGGCTGGTGCTGGTAGCGGTGAATCACGAACTTATTCAGCCCGGCGCAGATCGCCCAGTCCAATTGCTCCTTCATGGAGCCGGGATACTGAAGCCAGTTTTCATTACTGTCGGCGGTGAACGACTCCGCGCCGATCACTTTGCGCCCATTGGTGTGGCCGACCGAGGTCGCTTCGATCACGCTGAACTCGGCGGGCAGGCTGTAACCGCGCGACCAGAACTCGCCCATCGGCAGGTCCGCCACGCTGCCCAGGTCTAAGTCCGCCGAGGGGTTCAGGTCGTACGGCTCGACAGAGAACTGCATGCCGTGCTTGTGTGCGTAGTCCGCCATGTACCGTCCCTGCTTTTCGACCACTAAGTCCGAAGACACGTCGCGCAGGTCCCAGAGAAATCGTTCGCTCAGTTCGGGCGTTCCGACCACATACCCCATCATCGCCGGCAGGTAGGGCAGAGGATCGTATCCCTTGCTCTTGGTGAACTCCTGCCGGAAGTGCGTGGACCAGTTCTGCGACGACACTTCCCAGCTATCGAAGTGCAGCGTGGTCAAACCGGCATTGCCGATGCGCGGCTGCGGCCCTAGCTGCGCGATGAGCTTGTCTTCAAAGTTGTGGAATTGGACATCCAAAGCTGAAGTCTCGAACTTATCGCTTTCGAACCCCAGACCCGCCTCCGGCGCGGGCCGCGTGGTCTGTCCGGTGGCCGTCCGTCCCAGGCGCATGACGGTCCAATTCCCGGCGGGCGCGTCCCAGCGCAGGCGTCCCCCGGCGTCCATCTTTCCCGTCAGGTCAATAATCTTGCCCGCCGGGATGCACTCCTCCGCCGGCGCCGTTACCCCCGTAATTGGCGACGGGATGCGCGGCGCGGCGCCCATCGACGAGTAGGACGACCGATAGTACAGCGCCTTGTCATCCACATTAAAGATGCGCTCGCCGCCCTCGGGCGTCGGGAAGGCGATCACATATTCGTCCTTGTAGTAATCCTGCCACTGCTTCTTCAGACTCTCCGTGAGCGTGCCTTCGCCAAAGAACGGCGTGCGCGGCTTCGGCCTGGGCAGAACCCCGTCAAACGGCGCGCCGCCCGTGACATGCGTCTCGCTCGAAACGATATGCTGCATGGAATCCGCCGGCGTGATCCACGGCCCGCCCGCGCCGCACCAGCCCGGTCCGGACCCAAGCGCGATCTCCAGCCCGAGCCGCTTCGCTTCCTTCACCGCATAGGCGAAGTCGCTCTGCCACTGCGGGCTCATAAACGCCACGGGGCCGCGCGGGATCCCGATATCCACATCCAGCACAATCATGCCGCCGATCCCGGCCTTCTTCATGGCCTCCAGGTCCGCAAGCATCCCCGCCTGCGTCTGGTTGCCATCCATGAAGTACCAGTAGACCCAGGGCTTTGCGGCGTCCGGCGGCGACACAAAATCGCGCCGCAAATCCGGCGCGGCGGCGCGAACCGGCGCGATCCCCGGAATGGCGACGCCGAGAGTGGTAACGGCAAGTGCAAGCGCGGCGTGACGCGCGCGATGGTTAAGTGTTTTGGGTTTCATTTGGGTTTGTATCGTGTATCCGGCGAGGCCGATGAAGGCAAGTGTAAGGGATATTTGAGATGCGCGTCGGATCGATGTCGTGGATTTCATTTGGGTGAAGACATTCTATCAGACCCGTGCGGTTCTGGCAAGTGGTCGCCGAAGTTTACTTCGGCGGGGGGATGGGGTGAAACAACTTAGGATAGTGCTTACGGATCAGCGCCTGATTGCTCTCCGACAGCTCCGTCAGCGGCCGGGGCTCGTCCTGCGCGCCGCGGGTGCGTTTCTGATTGATCTCGTTCATCAGGCTCCATTCGCGCACGTTTTTGTCGGGACCGGCGTCCTGCGGCTCGGAGGCCGGGACGTCATAGCGTGTGAAGTCGATGACCATCCAGCGGCTGTTCGGCTCTCGATTGCGGGTCAGCGCAAGCCGGAATTCGCGGTTCATGTACCAGTAGATCTCGGTGTCGATATCCGAGCCTTCGATCCCGGAGCCGATTTCGTCAAATTGGTAGTCCCATTTCTTGTTGTCGGGAAATTGGGCGCGCCATGCTTCGCCGAACTCGCCGACGGTGACGGCCTTGACGCCGGGCCATTTCTTGCGCACCGTGTCTCCGTAGATGACCAGCGACGGGGCGAGGTTTGGGATCTGTACGAGGGAGACTTCCCAGATCGCGGTCAGCCACGCGAAGCCATTCCGGGAAAAGCCGTCGTCGTAGTGGATCGACGTGGTGTGGAGCTGTTCCTGGAGGCCGATTTCCAGCCCATGGTTATTGATCGTCTCAATCGGTCCGAGTCCCACGCGGGAGTTGCCGTGGGAAAAGCCGTCCGACCGTCCCGAAAGGAAATCGACGGTCCATCCGTCCAGGTTGACGCAGTCGATGAAGTCTGACTTTCCCTGCGCGGGCTTGAGAAAGTGCTCTTTGCTTGGGTAGTAGGGGTAGGAAACCGAGCCGTCGCCATCGCCGTTATCGATGCTGTGCTGGCTCCAGATGCTGCCCTGGCAGACATGGATTCCCTCGCGCTTCGCCAGGTATTCCAAGTTCGCGGAGTCCATGTAGCCAGCGACGAGACTTTTTGGCCGGTAGCCGCCGCCGACCATTTCCTCGATCAGCTTGAGCGACTCGTGGATCGCCTGGTTGATCTCGTCGCGCGTGTTGTACATCGGCGCGAAGTAGCCGCCTGGGAGAAACGTGATTTCGTCGCCAAAGTCACGATGAAAGCCCGCGAGCATCTTGCGAATGGTAACGTACTGTTCGGTCTGGTCGGTGAGGGCTAACCAACTGATCCCCCACGTCATGCGTCCGCCGGGAAACGCCTTGCCGAACGAGTCGCGCATGAGCTGCGCCAGTTCCGGCGTGTTGGCGCTCCGTTCGTCCTCGCCAATGTTTTTATCCCGCCGCACCTCGATCTGGTTGACGCGCACGAAGCCGATATAGGTAAAGAAACGTTCGCCAAGCAGCGGCGATTTCTCCGGCGTTTTTGCGAACGCCGGGGAGGGGAAGAGATTTGCGCCCGCGATAGTGAAGGCGCCGAGTTTGAGAAGATCGCGTCGTGTGAGTGTCATGTGTTTTTTAGTGACCTATCCCCGCGCTTCGCGCGCCCCCTCCGGGTTACACCCACCCCGACCCTTCGGGCCACCCCTCCCGCAACGGGAAGGGTTTGGAAGAACTGTGCTGACGCAAGCCGTCTGCGTTACTAGTCCATTCCCCTCCAGCTGCGGGAGGGGTGGCCGAAGGCCGGGGTGGGTGTAACACAGGAGGAGTGGCGCGAAGGCCGGGGTAGGTCACTCGTGGGCGGGCTGGGTGGTGAGGGCCTCTCCCCTAAAAGAACCCGCACGTTGGCGCGCCTTCGGTCGGGGCGGCCTGCTCGCCGGCGCCGGTTGTGGTGAACACTTCCAGGCGCACGCCGTCCGGGTCTTCGAAGAAGATCCCGCCCGACTGGGCGCCCTCGGCGTGCGGCACGACGCCTTCATAGGCGAACGTTGCGCCGGCCGCGCGGGCTTTGGATTCGATCGCGCGGACGGCGTCGATGTCCGGGACGAGGAACGAAAGGTGATGCAGGCCCGGCGACGACTTGGAGAAGCGGCCCTCGCTCTGCCGCCAGAGCGTCAGCACCAGCGTTTCCCCTTCGGCGAGAAAAGCGTACTCGCGGCCGCTCTCGGTCGACTTTTTGATCGTCTCAAAGCCGAAGACACTCTCGTAGAACGCCTGGGCGCGGGCGAGGTCGGTCACGTTGACGCCAACGTGGCCGGTCTGAATTCGTGGCTGTATCGCAGTGGTCATGGTCGTGTCTCCCTGGTGAGTTTAGTTTCGGTAGCGGCGGTCGGATTCGGAAATCAAAGTGTCGTTGATGCTGGCGTCGCGGCGCCGCATCAGGCCGTCGTTGTCAAATTCCCAGTGCTCGTTGCCGTGGCTGCGATACCATTGGTTCTCGGCGTCGCGCCATTCGTACTCGAAGCGCACGGAGATGCGGTTGCCATGGAAGGCCCAGAGCTCCTTCATCAGACGATAATCTAGCTCCTTGGCCCACTTGGCGGTGAGAAACGCCTTGATGGCGTCTCGGCCCTGCAGAAAGATGTCGCGATTGCGCCACTGAGAATCTTCCGTGTAGGCAAGCGCCACGCGCTCGGGATCGCGGCTGTTCCAGGCGTCCTGCGCCGCCTGAACCTTCGCCCGTGCGGTCTCCTCCGTGAAGGGAGGACGAATCGCCGATGTCATCGTCTTTGCTCCTCTGTGATATTATAACCATTAAAAATATTATTGATGGTTATATAAGCATTATGTACCGGGAATGATCACTTGTCAAGTGGTGTTTTAACGGTTAGAGGTTATAATGGAGATTAAGAGGACTACCGATGGAGACGACGGAAGCGACGAGCCGGTTTTTGTTTTTGGGCAACGCACTGTGTCTGGACTTCGTGAACACGGAGCGGATGCGCGACGGCGAGCGTGTGGACC
>JAOQAA010000410.1 GCA_025963815.1 Capsulimonas sp. | reverse complement strand
TTCTGGGAGAGGGTTGATTTTGATTTTTGATCTTGCATAAAACAAATCTGATTCCCCTTCTCCCAGAATTGGGAGAAGGGGCCGGGGGATGAGGGCCTCTGAGCCGCATCGCCTCCACAAATACCTTCAACAACCCATGCCCACCGAAACCCTCAACCTCGAAAGCCTCAGCCCCGGCCGCCTCGCCGGCTCGCCCGATCCTGAATCCTACCGGCGCGGCCTGACGTACTTCAACAATGACCAGGTTCAGCTATCGCATATCGACAGCACTGAGGCTGTCTTGTATGTCGAAGGCTCCCTGCCGGAGCCTTATGAAGTCTGCGTCTGGGTGGACGGCGGCAAGACGTTTTTCGACTGCGAATGTCCCGTCGCGCGTGACTATACCAAGACGATCTGTAAGCATAAGGTCGCGGCGGCGCTGTTTCTCGCCCAGCACTTTGAGAAGGAAAAGGCCGGGCAGTGGGAGATGGCGCTGTCCGACGCGATGGCGCTCAAACCGGCGAAGAAGACGCGGATCACGCAGTCGATTTTGATCTTCAGCTTGCAGGCGCGGCGCATGGACTGGACCGTCGCGGCGTACAGCGTTCCCGCCAGCAATTTTAATGGGATCGATCTGGATAATCGGGCCGCCGTCGCGGCGCAGGTCAAGGCGCTGGGGCTTTCCAAAAAGGCGAGCCCGATCAAGAATATCAACGCAACGGCGCGCTATTTGAATGCGACACCCAGTAGCATTTTAGTTGCCCAGCTGCTCGGAATGAACGAGCAATATACCTACTACTATTACTACAATGCGAAGCCGCTCGCACTGGACCGGATCTTCCCTTTGCTCGCCGATAGTCTCGTGTTCCGGGGTACGGAAGCCGACCCGCTGCAAAAGTCGCTTCGAGTTCAAACCGAGCCGGCGATGGCGGAGCTGGAGCTGCACGCCGCCAAGGAAGGTCTGGAGATCCAGCCCGTCATCACGCGCGACGATCGGCCCGAGCCATTCAATCTTAAGAAGCATGTGATCGTTCATAACGAGCCGCTCTGGCTGCTCGAAGGTGATGAAGTCTACCCCGTGACGGGAACCAGCGACGCCCTCATCGGCCTGATGAACGCGACGCGCGAAAAGCCGATCTTCATTCCCGAATCCGAGAAAGACCGCTTCTTCGACGCCTATCTGCCCCAGCTGACCGAGCAGGTTCGCGTGCGCGGAGATCTGGTGTCCTGGGAAGATTACACCGCACCGCCCACCCCGCGTCTGTATCTGAACGAGGAAGAGGGCGAGATGCGCGCCCAGCTGCGCTTTGGCTACGGCGAGCATGAGATTATCTCGGGAGAACCAGGACCGACCGCCACACGACGCAAGCCAAGCGAATCGACCATTGTCCGTATTCACCGCGATAAAGACATGGAGGAAGCGTACTGGCAGATGATGTCCAAGCATGGCCTGAAACGCGGTCCCAGCACGGACATGTTCCTGCTGCGCGCCAAGGTCGAGCCAGTGGATTTTCTCCTGCACCATGTCCCACGGCTCGCCGAAGCCGGGTTTGATGTGTATGGTGAGGAACATCTGACGTCGGCCCGCATCAATCGCAACCGTCCGACGATGAACTTCTCGGTATCGTCCGGCATCGACTGGTTCGACGTCAAGGCCGTGGCGCAGTTCGGCGACCAGGAAGTCCCGCTCGCAGCGATCCGTCAGGCCATGAAGCGACGCGAGAAATATATCAAGCTTGCCGATGGCTCCATCGGCGCGATCCCCGAGGACTGGCTGGAGCGCTACAAGCACCTCTTCGCCTTCGCCGAAACGACGGAGAATGGCCTGCGAGTCGGCAACGACCATATCGCGCTAATCGATCAGTTATTGGACGAGGACGAAGCGACGGTCCAGATCGACGTCGAGTTCAATGCCCGCCGAGAACGTTTGCGCGCCTTTGCCGAAATCAAACCGCGCGATTTGCCCAAAGGATTCGAAGGCGAGCTGCGCCCCTATCAAAAGCACGGCTACGACTGGCTGCACTTCCTGCATGATTACGAACTGGGTGGGTGTCTCGCCGACGACATGGGTATCGGCAAGACTGTCCAGGCGCTCACGTTTTTGCAGTCGCTTGGCGAAAGCGGCCACGCCGAGGCGGCAAGCCTGATCGTCCTCCCACGCTCACTCCTGTTCAACTGGGAGCGCGAAGCCACCAAGTTCACGCCCGGCCTGCGCGTATTGATGCACAGCGAGAACAGCCGCACCAAGAACACGCACGAGTTTGACGAATACGATATTATCCTCACAACCTACGGCGTGATGATGCGCGACATCGAGTTTCTGCGCAAGTATAAATTCCATTATGTCGTACTGGACGAAGCGCAGGCGATCAAGAACCCGGCCTCACAGACCGCCAAGTCCGCCCGTCTGCTCAAAGCCGATCACAAGCTGACGCTTACCGGAACTCCCGTCGAGAACTCCACCGTCGAGCTCTGGTCACAGTTCGCCTTCTTGAACCCCGGCCTGCTCGGAAGCTTCGAATATTTCCGTGATCAGTTCGCGAACGCCATCGAGCGCAAACAAGACGAGCGCAGCGCGGAGCTGCTGCGCAAGATGGTCTTCCCCTTTATCCTGCGCCGCACCAAAGACCAAGTGGCGACGGAGCTGCCCCCGCGCACCGAGCGCATCCTCACCGCCGAGATGGAGCCCGCCCAGCGCAAGCTCTACAACGACACACGAGACAAGTTCCGCGACGAGCTCTTACAACTCATTGACACTGGCGGCATGAACAGCGCCCGCATGCGCGTGCTGGAAGCTCTGCTGCGCCTGCGCCAGATCGCCAACCACCCACGTCTGGTCGAAGCCGACTCCCCAATCGATTCCGCCAAGTTCGATCTGCTCATCGAAACCCTGGAAACCCTGCGCTCCGAGGGCCACAAAGCGCTGATCTTCTCCCAGTTCGTCAAGATGCTCACCCTGGTGCGCACGGCTCTCGAAGAGCGCGATATCCCCTACATGTACCTCGACGGCAAAACCAAGGACCGGCAGTCGCGCGTCGACACCTTCCAGGCCGACGACCAGATCCCCTTCTTCCTGATCAGCCTCAAAGCCGGCGGCACCGGTCTGAATCTGACGGCCGCCGACTACGTCATCCACATCGACCCGTGGTGGAACCCCGCCGTCGAGCGCCAGGCCACCGACCGCACCCACCGCATCGGCCAAACCAAGCCCGTGTTCGTCTACAAACTCATCACCCGCGACACCGTCGAAGAAAAGATCCTGGAACTCCAAGATCGCAAACGCGCCCTCGCCGAACAGCTCATCGCCACCGAAGGCGGGTTCTTCAAATCGCTCACGAAAGAAGACGTCGGATCACTGCTGGGATAGTCAAAAAGGAGACGACAAATGCTTCATATGGCGCCGGTACAATTCACGCACATCGAACGAACCGCCTATCACGTTCGAGCGCTTTCCCCACCCCCTAACTCTCTGCAAACGAAATATGGCCCGGCAAAAGACGGACTGGTCATGGCGCTGCGATATGCGCCGATCTCGCCCTGGAAGGATGTCCAGCGCCACAAGTTTGAAGTGTCCATTCGGAATGTCTCCCATCACTCCATCGCGTACTTTTGGCACGCCTACTGGGTCCGCCCATCGCTGACGGACAAAAAGGGACGTGAGATGCAAAATTTCAAGGACTTCGGACCACAGATAAAGTGGAAAATGCTAGGCGCGGAGAATATGGTGGTTCTCAAGCCCGGAGAAGAAAAAATCGCGGGGATTTGGCTTGTTTCCGTGGGAGGATCGATCTCCCGCAAGGAATTCAAGCCCGGCCACTATCAGCTTCAAGGCGTTCTCGTCAATCCGCTGACGCATCGCGAGATCGCCGCCAAGATGGCTAAATATAAACAGTCGTCATTTATCTTCTGGCGCGGCGACCAGCTGAAAACGCCCAAAGCAGTTCTCAGCCTGATCGGCAATCTATAAAACAGCAGACGAGCGCTGGCGCTCCCTATGCCCGTTGCCGGATCGCGCTCGGATGGGAGAGTCTCGTTTTCATGAAGTTCACCCTCACCCAGCGGCGCAAGCGCATCGGCCTCGCCGTCGCGGCCATCGTACTGCTCATCATTGCCGATATCTTCTTCTATCCCTTACTCGCCCAGGCGCCCGGCACCACGCCGACCGCGCAGGACAACGGACTGTGGCTGCGTTACACCTGGTACTTCGGCGGCGCGCACGATTATGACGCGCTCGCCCAGCGTCTCAAAGACGAGCGCATTCGGGACGCTTACTTTCATGTACGCGGGATCGACGCCGATGGGCGGCTGCACTATCGCTACCCCGACCGCGCCAAGCGCGTCACATCGGAGATGCACAAGCGTTCGCCGGGCGTTCGGGTGGTTGCATGGGTATATGCGGGCAATTCGCAGGGCATGGGGAAGGTCGATCTGTCGCGCGCCGACGTCCGCGCGGCGATGGTGAAGGAAGCCGTTTGGCTGACGGCAACGTGTGGGTTCGACGGAGTGCAGTGGGATTACGAGATTTGCAATGACGGCGATCCCGATCTCCCCAAGCTGCTGGAGGAAACGCGCGCGGCAATGGCGCCTGGAAAGCTTCTGTCCGTGGCGACGGCGCTCTGGTCGCCGATCCCTGTCAAGCGTCTCGGATGGAACGACGCCTACTTCCAAAAGATCGCGGCGCGCTGCGATCAAATGACGGTAATGGGTTATGATTCCGGCATCTACTCGCCCCGGGTCTACGCATGGCTCATCTCGCAGCAAGTAATCCATGTCACGCAGGACGCGGCCGCCGCGAACCCAAACTGCCGAGTGCTCATCGGAATTCCCACCTACGCCAAGGGCGGTCTCTCGCACGACCCGCACACCGAAAACTTACGGATGGCGCTGATCGGCGTCCGCGCCGGCTTGGGCAATTCCAATACCAAGCAGAGCGCATTCGCCGGAGTGGCGCCGTTCGCGGATTACACAACACAGGAAAGCGAGTGGCGGACTTATCAAGAGGTGTGGCTGGGACGACATGAGTAAGTAGGTCCTCTCGCCGCGCAGCCAGACTCGATGTATAATGATTTCAGACGTTTACTTATTCAGAGGTTCCAGCCACCATGCAATCATCCGCCTTTACCTGCACCCAATGCCAGACGCCGCTCACGCCCGGCGCGATGCAATGCGCGAACTGCGGTCTGACATTCAGCACGCCAGTTCCTTATCCTGCCTCGCCGGGCTATGCGGCTCCTGCCGCGAAAAAGTCGCCAGTCGCCTTGATCGCCATCATCGGCGCGGTTGGCTGTCTGCCAATGATTGCCATCATCGCCGCGATTCTGTTTCCTGTCTTTGCGAAAGCTCGCGATAAGGCGCGCATTGTCAGCTCCCAAAGCAATCTCAAGCAGCTCGGCCTCGCCAGTATGCAGTTTGCGCAGGACCACGACGAGAAACTGCCACCCATGGACAGCATGGAGCATTTTAAAGCGGCGGTCAATCAATATCTTCCGAAGGATGAGAAATACGATCTGTTCACGCAGCCGGGCTTCAATACACCTTACACGCTGAACGCCAAGCTGTCAAATAAGTCCATTGGGGATCTTAACAACATGGAAGGCACGGTGATGATGCAGGAAACGAAACCCTACTCCGACAAGAAACTGGCGACTTTGTATGCCGACGGACACGTTCGCCGCGTGTCCGCAGACAATACGGCGACCGACAATCAATAAGGTGAACGAA
>JAOQAA010000695.1 GCA_025963815.1 Capsulimonas sp. | reverse complement strand
GAGATCCCGCGCCAGAGCGCTTCGCTGATCGTGGAGAAGTGTGTTTCGTCCGTCGTGACGATCGCGTTGGTCATCGCGAAAGCGCCGATCTGGGTGATCGTGGCGTCGGGCCTGATCAGTACGGTGATCTCGATTGGGATCAACCTGACGGCGTTTCGGCCTTATTGGCCTGCCGTGAAGCGAGTCAGCTGGCCGGCTGTCACATTTCTCATCGTCGGCGGAATGCCGTTTTTTACACGCGCGATCTTTACAGCGGTCTACGGCCAAAGCGACGCTCTGCTTCTGTCCAAACTCAGCAGCGTGGCGGCGATCGGATGGTACGGCCTTGCCAAGCGTCTTGGCGGCACGACGATGATGATCCCCGTCGCTCTGACGACGGCGATGCTGCCAACCCTGTCGCGTCTGTATAAATCGGACATGGAAGGCTTCAAAGCGTCGTCCGCGCGCCTGTTCAACCTGATCTTCATCCTTGTCGTTCCGTTCGCCATTTTGCTGATCATGGCGCCCGCTCAGATCCTTTCGATTCTGCACTATCCCCCGGCGTTTCAAGCGAGTATTCCGGTTTTGGTGATCATGGGGTGGGCGATTATCCTCTGGTTCCTGAGCGCCGCTGTGGGAACCGTCTTGATCGCATGCGACCGTCAGGCAGTCTTCAGCAAGATTACCGGCGTTTCGGCGCTGATCAGCGTGCCGCTTTGCGGCGGCTGTATCTTGCTGACGGAGCATACCATGCACAACGGCGCTATTGGCGCGATGTTCTCGGACGCCGTGATCGAAGCATATATGGTGATTGCCTATATTTTCGCACTGCCCAAAGGCTTATTCGACTGGCGCCGTATCGCCATCCTAGCGCGCGCGACCGTTGCGGCGCTCCCTCTCGTGATCTCGTTCTATTTTATCCATAGCAAGCAAGATTTGCTATGGCTTTTGCCGGCCCTGCTGCTTTACATCCCATTGTGCTGGGCGCTGAAATGTCTGACGCCGGAAGATAAGCGGATGCTGCTAACTCTTGCCGGCAGATTTCGGAAGCCGAGCGTCAAAGGCGCATGAGGCGCAAGCCGCAGGATGCGGCGGCCCTATTGAATATGGAGAATAATTTGAGTTCCGCAATGAAAATCTCGGTGATTATCTGTACTCGAAATCGGCCTGAGGATGTCGAGCTTTGTCTGCCAAGCGTGCTGAAAAACGACTATCCTGACTTCGAGGTGCTGCTGATCGACCAGAGCACCAATGAACTGACGAAACAGCACGCCGAGCGTCTGGCGAAAGAATATCCCGTCCTCCGGTATATTCCCACCACAACCGTCGGCAAGACCCTGGCGCTGAACATCGGCATGCAGGAAGCCAAGTATGATATCTTCGCTTTTACGGATGACGACTGCGAAACCACGTCGACCTGGCTTCAGGCGATCGCGAAAGAGTACGCCGATCCGAACGCTCCCGATGTCCTGTTCGGACCAGTCCTGCCGTCCCCCGTGCTCAAGGGCATGAAGGATATCTGTGTTCCCGCATGGTCCTTCAAGGAATCGCGTTATCTGCGCGACGAAGAGCCGGGCGGCATGGGCGCCAATATGGCGATGCAGCGCAGCGTCCTGGCGAACCTGCCGGACGGAGCCCGCTTTGATCCGCTGCTCGGGCCCGGCGCGCCGTTCTACGCCGCCGAGGAGCGGGATTTGGACTATCGCCTGCGCCGTCTGGGGACGAAAGCCGGTCTGCGGCCAAGCATGCTGCTGTACCATCGCGCCTTCCGTACTCCGGAGCGCTGGCGACGGGTCATGTACGATTACGGCGTCGGCGACGCCGCCTTCTACGTGAAGCATGCGCGCTGCGGCGATAAGTGGGCGGCGCGGGCCGCGTTCAAGCTGGCGTTCGGCAAGGCCGTCAAAGCGTCGGCGAAGTGGCTGCTGCGGCGTCCGAATAACGATGAGATCCCTTACCTGCGCGGCTTTACCGCCGGCGTCAAGCAGAGCATGCGCACGCCGCTGGATGTCGAGCGCCGCCTGTTTATCGCGCCGGTCTAAGACAATCCCGCGCCGGCGAGATGTCCGCCGCCGCCGCATCCGCCCTAGCGGGTGCGGCGCGCGGGACAGTGACGCCGCCATTATCCGGAGACACAACCTAAGATGAGCAACACCGTTCGCAGCGGAGTCTGCTTGATTCCGCTGACGACTATCGTTTCCGGAACGGAGCGGATCGTGCTCGATATCGCCGAGGAATTGACCCGCCGCAACGTGCCGGTGACGGCGCTCTTGCCAGCGGGAAACCGGCAGGACCAGTACGACCAGACGTGGAAGCTCCTAGAGCCGAATGTTTATCACCTCGGCAAGATCCACGGCCGCCGAAACCCCCTGAAGAACGCCTTCGATACCTGGCGATATCTCCAAAAAGTCCGTCCGGAGTTCGTGCATTTTCACTGTCCGAACTACCGTTGGGGCCTCGAAGTCATCGCCGCGGCGATGCTGTCCGGCGTGCCGACAGTCATTCGGACGGAGCACAACCCATTGATGTGGGCGCCGCCGTCCCTGATGAGCAAACTGCTTCGCCTGCTGGATACGAAGGTGAAGACGTTTACTTACGTCAGCAGCGGCAACGCCAAGCGTTTTGAAAAGCATCTGCCGCATCGCATCGGCCGCGGCGTTGTCATCAACAACAGCATCGATCCGGTCGCTTATGCGCCCAGCGCGAGCCCGGAAGCTCGCCGCCGCATCCGCGAGCAGTTCGGCTTTCCGGAAGACAGCCTGGTCGCGATCTATGTCGGATCTTTTGGAGACCGTCGCCCGCTTGGCCCGATCTTCGAAGCCTTCAAACTGCTGCTGAAGCGCCCGGAAACGGCGGAACTGGCCCAGAAGTGGCGTCTATTGATCGTCGGCCATGGTCCGGAAACCGAGGTCGTGAATCCGGAAACGGAGCCGATCGCGAAGTATATTCATCTGGCGGGTCGCCGCAAGGATGTCGGGGAGATTCTGCCGCAGTGCGACCTGTTCGTTAGCGCCAGTCATTATGAAGGACAGTCCATCGCGATGCTTGAAGCCTGGTCCTCAGGACTGCCGCTGCTGACCATGGACGTGGACGGGTTGGAAGACGTGCTGGGGGCGGAGGTCGCGCGGACGCAGGTGGTCGCCGGCCGCGACGACAGCGCCGCCTTCGCGGACGCCTGGGCGGCGTTCATGATCGATCCGGAAGCGCGGCGTGCGGCGCAGGCGCCGGCCATCGAGTATGTTCGTACGCAACTGACCCAAGAGCACATGCTCTCCGCCTTCATGAAGGTTTATGGGAAATAAGATGAAGCTGAATTGGCATACGCTCGAAAAAGTCGGGGAGGTCGCATGGGCGAAATACTCTCTGCGGCGCTGCACGCAGGTGGGCAAGCGCATCCGTGTGGCGGGCCAGGTGCAGGTGCATAATCGCGGCCGGATCGTCGTGGGCGATAAAGTCACGATCCGCGCCACGCATGTGCCGGTGGAGCTCGCTGCGGGAAGTTCCGCGGAACTCATTATCGGCGATCGGACTTATATCAATGCGGGAGTTTCGATCGGCGCGTCCGTTTCGGTCCGGATTGGCAAGGATTGTGCAATCGGCAATTATACACTGATCATGGACAACGATTTTCACAGCGTCGAAAACCATAAAGTTTCTCCGGAAGGACGCCCCGTCGTGATCGAAGACGGAGTCTGGCTCGCAGCCCGCGTCACGGTGTTGAA
>JAOQAA010000321.1 GCA_025963815.1 Capsulimonas sp. | reverse complement strand
CGCCAGTAAGCCCGTCGCCACGATCACCCCCCGGCTATATGGCCTGATGACGGAGGAAATCAACCACTCCTACGATGGCGGACTGTAAGGGGAGCTCATTCAGAACCGGGCGTTTATGGCTGACGCTCAGGCGCCCCGCCACTGGTCCGTCGTTCGGAGCGAAGGAGCGGAAGCGACCATCACCCTTGACCGGAACCGTCCTCGGGGCGAGCAGCAGCCGGCCAGCCTACGCCTGGATGTCACGGCGGCGGCGGCAGGCCATTCCGCCGGAGTCGCGAATGACGGCTACTGGGGGATTCCCGTGCGATCCCTGACCCGCTATACGGCAAAGTTCTACGCCCGCGCTAACGCCGGCTTTTCCGGCTCGGTGACGCTCGCCATCCAGAGCGAGGACGGCAAGACGGTTTACGCCAAGGCGCAAGTCGCTCAACTGACGGACCAGTGGCGTTCCTACACGGCGACGTTGAGTACTGGGAAAGTGATCCCAACGGCGAAGGCGCGCTTCGTCCTCACCGTGGATCGCCCCGGAAGCGTCTGGCTGAGCTATGTTTCGCTCTTCCCCCCAACCTGGAAGCATCGCCCGAACGGACTGCGACCCGACTTGATGCAGACGCTGGTGGATCTCAAGCCGGGCTTCCTGCGCTTTCCCGGCGGCAACTATCTTGAAGGCAACACGATCGCCGAGCGCTTCGACTGGAAGAAGACGCTCGGACCGCCCGAGAACCGTCCTGGCCATCCCTGCCCGTGGGGCTATCGCTCGACCGACGGTATGGGACTGCTGGAGTTCCTATACTGGTGCGAAGACATGGGCGCCGAACCGCTGCTCGCGGTCTATGCGGGATACTCACTGAACGGCGAGCATGTCACCGGCGGCCCGGCCCTCGCTCCCTACGTGCAGGAAGCGCTCGATGAGATCGAGTACGTGACCGGCGATAAGAACACGAAGTGGGGCGCCGTGCGCATCCGCGATGGTCACCCCAAGCCGTTCCCGCTGCACTATGTGGAAATCGGCAACGAGGATAACTTCGACAAGTCGGGAAGCTACGACGGCCGCTTCGCGCAGTTCTACGATGCCATCAAGGCGAAGTATCCACAGCTCAAGCTCATCGCCAGTGCGGGGAAGGAGTTTGTACCCAGTCGTAAGCCTGATGTTGTGGACGAGCACAACTACAGCTCAGCCGCCACACTCGTGGAAATATCTCCGAATCACTTCGAGGGCTACGAGCGCAAAGGCAGTCCGGAGGTCTTCGTAGGAGAATGGGCGGCGTACGAGGATATCGCTCCCTGGGATCAGGGTTCGCATGCGCTGCCGCCGACGCCGAGCATGAAGGCAGCCCTGGGTGACGCAGCCTGGATGACGGCGATGGAGCGTAACGCCGATCTGGTGGTGATGCAATGCTACGCTCCCCTCCTGGCGAACGTGAATCCCGGCGGGCGGCAGTGGCGTCCAAACATGATCGGTTACGATGCGCTTACCACCTTCGGCTCTCCCAGCTATTACGCTTTCCAGATGTTCAGCCGCAATCATGGCGATGAGGTGCTGAAGGCAACGCTTACCAATGCAACACTGCGAAGTTCCGTCACTCGGGACAGCCGGACTGGGGTCATCACGGTGAAACTGGTGAACCCGCAGCCGACGCTGCAGCCGGTGAAGATCGTTATCCCGGGCGTGGCCTCCCTGGCGTCCACCATGACGGCGATCACTCTCGCCGCTGATCCGGCCGACACAAACGCCATCGACACGCCCAAAAAAGTGGTTCCTGTCACGACGAAGGCGCCGAATATCCAACGAGGCGGCGTCTATACGCTTCCCGCCTACTCGATTACCGTCTTAAAGATGAAACCCTGAAGGCGCTTTAAGGCCGCGTGCGGCAATTACTGCTTCCATTCATGGGAGGTGACCCTTCTCAAGGCGCCTTCTTAAGCGAAGCGGTAATTGTTGACACCCCGTAGTAAAAGAACGTCGGACGATAAATTATGAAGTCAATGAAATCTACCCTCCCGGCGCTTGTGGCTACCCTGGCGATTATCCAGGCCGCAGCCGCCGACAATCCCATTATCCAAACGCGACATACCGCCGATCCTGCTCCGATGATCGCCAACGGCAAAGTCTACCTTTATACCGGTCATGACGAAGACAATGCAAACCCGTTCGTGATGAAAGATTGGCAGTGCTACTCAACAAAGGACATGGTGAATTGGACGGACGAAGGCTCTCCTCTGTCGGTGAAAGACTTCTCCTGGGTTCAAAGCGACGCCTGGGCCGGTCAAGCGATCGAGCGCAATCGCAAGTTCTACTATTATGTCCCGATGACAGCTAAGGGTCTCGGAATGTCCGTGGGAGTTGCGGTGTCCGATAGCCCGACAGGCCCGTTCCATGACGCGCTTGGCCATCCGCTCGTTCATACCGGCGTAGGAGACATCGATCCAACCGTTTATATCGATAACGACGGGCAAGCGTATCTTTATTGGGGCAATCCGCAGCTATTTTACGTTAAGCTCAACAAGGACATGGTCTCATACGATCAGAGTGTCGGGATCGTGAAGGTTCCGCTGACGGAAGAGGGTTTTGGAAAGCGCGAGGGAAATAAAGATCGGGCCACGCTCTATGAAGAAGGCCCTTGGTTTTATCGCCGCGGCAGCCTCTATTATATGGTCTTTGCCGCTACCGGCGTCCCGGAGGCTCTCGCCTATTCCACGAGCGCGTCGCCAACCGGCCCATGGATCTATCGCGGCATCATTATGCCTAAGAGCTTACCGAAACTGTCATTTACAAATCATCCGGGCGTTCTCGATTACAAAGGACACTCGTATTTGTTTTATCACAACGAGGACTTGCCAGGCGGCAGCGGATTTGATCGCTCGGTGTGCCTGGAAGAGTTTAAGTACAATCCCGACGGTTCGTTTCCAACGATCCTTCCGACCAAGGAAGGGCCTGCTCCAATCGGCCACCTGAATCCTTACGAGTCGACTAAGGCGGCGACGATTGCGTGGGAAACAGGCGTTCAGACCGAAACCAGCGCCACCGAGGGAGTTTATGTCACCGATATCAACGATGGCGACTACATCAAGGTGAGAAGTGTAGACTTTGGATCCAGGGGCGCCAAGAGTTTCGAGGGCTCCGTCGCCAGCTTGGCGGTTGGATCCTCAATGGAAGTCCATCTCGACGGGATCGCGGGACCACTGATCGCAACGCTCGCCGTTCCGGATACTGGCGGCCTGGACCGGTGGAAAGTCCAGACGGCCTCAGTATCGGGAGCAAAAGGGGTGCACGACGTGTTTTTCGTTTTCAAGGGCAGCCAAGGCGAGAAGAGCTTTAACTTCTTGTCATGGAAATTCCGGAAATCGTCTCGCTAACCCTGGCCGCACACTGCCGGACTTGATCGAATTGCGCACTACTACAGAAGATGTTGCCAGTAAACTTGAAGGACGACCGACATTCAACGAGTTCTGCTGCGGAGCCTGATCGACTATGCGAAATCCGATCGGCTCTCGCCGACAATCAGCGTATCTCGCGAGGCGCTCGTCGATCTCCTGCGGGTCCGTTTGAAACCGGATGGTTGGAAACTGACGGCTTCGTCTTTCGACCCTCACTGGCACGGCTACCAGCCAGAGCAGCTTCTCGACCGAAGCGAGTCGCGAAGTTGGCGGGCCAAGGAGCCCGGCCCGGCGTGGTGTCAGATCGAGTTTCCGGAGCCTATCGACCTCGATGACGGCGAGCTTGTATGGCCGTCCGGCGTGCCAACGCCCGCATACTGCGTGGAGATCTCCATCGACGGCGCAACATGGCGGACTATCGTCGAGAACGACACAAGGGATACGAGTGAGCGCCATGGAATTACACTTCGCACTCGCGGAACGAAGACAGTCCTCATTCTCGTTAACGCCGGCCCGAGCAACGTCGCCGAAATCACGGAACTTCACCTATTCGATGGCAACCCAATGACCAGGAACGAATGACCGGGCTGCCGATTTTAGATCTATTAACACCATTTGCGAGGATGTCATTTGTTTACTCGACTTCTAAGAACGGTTCTTGCCGTCGCTCTACTGTCCGCGTCTGCAGGGGCGTCGCGCGCCGACGAAGTAGTCCTCCTATCTTCGCTGGACTTATCGAAGTCCACGCAGGGATGGGGCGCCCCCAAGGCCGACAAGTCTGTTGAGGGCCACCCAATCACGCTGGCCGGCAAGGTGTACGAGCACGGTTTCGGCACGCACGCGCCCGGCCTGCTCACAATCGACCTGAAGGGCGCGGCAACCGAGTTCCGCGCGACTGTGGGGATCGACGATGACGCCATCGCCGGCAAGGGCAGCGCCGAGTTCCAGGTCCTCGATCCGCATCACAAGGTCCTGTGGACCAGCGGCATCATGCGCCGGGGCGATGCCGCCAAGCCCGTGAACGTGGATGTCCGTGGCCTGGCGTCCATCACCCTGCGCGTCACCACGGCGGGTGATGGCTCCGACTACGATCATGCCGACTGGGCCGATGCCGCCATTGTCACATCCGGGGCGCATCCTGAGACGACCGTGCTTGCCCAACATGATCCGGTGATCGACGGGGCGCTCGCTCCGGATGCGCCGCATATCAATGGTCCGTCCGCGGTGGGTGTCTTCCCCGGAACGCCACTGATCTGGACCGTTCCCGTCACTGGAAAGCGTCCGCTGAGCTTCTCGGTGAAAGGCCTGCCGAAGGGCGTCTCCTTCGACAAGTCCACCGGCATCTTCACCGGCGCTCTCGCGAAGGCCGGCGACTACTCGGTGCGCATCCGGGTCAGCAACGCTGCGGGCCATGCCGACGCTACCGTGCATCTGATCGCCGGTCCCACGCTCGTTCAGACCCCGCCGATGGGCTGGAACAGCTACGACTGCTTCGGCGACAACGTCACCGAGGCGGAGACGCTGGCGAACGCGCGGTACATCCGCAATGTTATGCAGCCCTACGGCTGGGACACCGTGGTGGTGGACTACCGCTGGTACGATCCCGGCGCGCATGACAACAACGCCAACGCGCGCGCTGGCGCGGAACTGACCATGGACAAATTTGGCCGCCTGCTGCCCTCGCCCAATCGCTTTCCGTCTGCCGCAGACGGCGTGGGCTTTAAGGCGCTGGCCGATCAGGCCCATGCCATGGGCCTGAAGTTCGGCATCCACATCATGCGCGGCATTCCCCGCAATGCCGTCACGGCCAATCTGCCCATTGAAGGCTCTGCGTTCAAAGCCGCCGACGCCGCCAGGGCGGGCGACATGTGTGGCTGGTGCCCCGACATGTACGGCGTGAGCGGCGACACGCCGGCAGGCCAGGCTTACTACGATTCGCTCTTCCGTCTCTACGCGGCGTGGGGCATCGACTACGTGAAGATGGACGACACATCCTCGTGGTACCATACCGACGAGATTGACGCCGTCCGCAAATCGATCGACCGGTGCGGGCGGTCCATCGTCTACAGCCTGTCCCCGGGCGAGACGCCCTTTGACAAGGCGGCGCATGTGGCGTCGCATGCTAACCTCTGGCGGGTCAGCGGCGACTTCTGGGACGACTGGGGCGCTCTGAGCCATGAGTTTACGCTCGGTGACCGCTGGCATGACATTGAGGGCCCAGGGCACTGGCCCGACGCCGACATGCTCCCGCTCGGCCATCTTTCCGTCAACGGCCGAAGCGTCGGCGGCGACCGGCAGACACGCTTCACGAAGAACGAGCAGGTGACATTGATCTCGCTCTGGTCCCTGCTGCCTTCGCCTCTTATGGTCGGAGGCAACATGCCCGACAACGACGAGTGGACACGGGCGCTGCTGACCAATCCCGAGGTGCTAGCGCTCAATCAAGACTCGGCAAAGGCGGGCGCGCGCCGCGCGGCCCACGACGATGACCGGGAGATCTGGACCCGGACGCTGGCGGACAGTTCAGTTGCCGTCGGTCTCTTCAACCCGAGCGACTTCGAGAACGATGTCTCGGCTGCGTTTGCCGAACTTAACCTCAAAGGCCGCTACACCACCCGCGACCTGTGGCTCCGCAAGGACCTCGGCATTGCGAACGCGAAGATCACCGCCACCGTGCCAGCGCATGGCGCCGTGCTGGTGCGACTGCGGAAGTGCCCTTAGCGCATTATCCAGAGGTTAGCTTCAGTTAATACGTAAATTATCCAGGCTAGCTAGAGATTGGCGGTTACAGGGATTCTCACCGATTCGGGAGAAAGTTGGCGATTGCGCCGCTAAACTTGAAGGACGACCGACATTCAACGAGTTCTGCTCGAAATTCAGGTCATTTTATAAAAAAACAAATTATGAACAAATCACTGCTGTGCTTTGCGGCGCTTTCCTTGATCATCGTAGGTGTGGCGCCGACTCCATGCGCTCTAGGGGTTGACTCAACCAAGAAGGCGCAGAATCCTATCCTCTGGGCAGACGTGCCGGATATCGCCATGATACGGGTCGGCGGCACCTACTACATGAGCAGCACCACCATGCATATGAGTCCAGGGCTGCCGATCATGAAGTCTAAGGACCTGGTGAATTGGGAGATGGCCAGCTACGCCTACGAAACCCTCGGCGATACTGACGCGCTTACCTTGTCAAACGGCAAGAACGCCTATAGCTGGGGGTCCTGGGCGAGCAGCTTGCGCTACCATAACGGCACGTTCTACGTCACGACCTTCTCCTTTACTACCGGCAAGACCTACATCTATAGCACCAAAGATCCTAACAAGACGCCCTGGAAGGAAACTTCCTTCTCTCCCGCCCTCCACGATCACTCCTTGTTCTTCGACGACGACGGGCGCGTCTACCTGATCTATGGATCCGGTGATATTCGGCTTACTGAGTTGAAGCCGGACCTGACCGGCTTCCTGCCCGGCGGGGTGGATCAGGTCATTGTTCCCAAGGCGGGCGACGTGGCGGGCGGCGCCCCTGGCATGCCTGCGGAAGGCTCGCAGATGCGCAAGATCAACGGCAAGTATTACCTTTGCAATGTTACCTGGCCAAAGAATGACATGCGCACCGAAGTCATTCATCGGGCCGACAAGATCACTGGGCCGTATGAGGGTAAGGTCATGTTCCACGATCAGGGCGTCGCGCAGGGCGGTATGATCGATACGCCCAAGGGCGAGTGGTACGCCTACCTGTTCGGCGATCGCGGCTCGGTCGGGCGCATACCCTACCTCGTTCCCATGACGTGGGTGGATGGATGGCCTGTCGTCGGAGTGAACGGTAAGGTTCCGGAAACGCTCAACCTCCCGGCCAATAAGATCGGCGTCTCCGGTATTGTGGCCTCCGACGAGTTCAACCGCAAACCCGGCGATCGCCCTCTCCCTCTGGTGTGGCAGTGGAACCACAATCCGGACAACGCAAACTGGTCGGTCACTGCGCATCCCGGCAGCCTGCGCTTGACCACGGGCCGCGTGGATACGGAGGTAACCCAGGCGCGCAACACTCTCACCCAGCGCACCTTCGGCCTCGAAAGCTCTGCGACCACCGCCATCACCGTGAGCAGCATGAAGGACGGCGACTATGCAGGGATGATCGCGCTGCAAAAGAAATATGGCATTGTCGGCGTCAAGATGGATGGCGGCGTCCGGTCCATCGTCATGATTAACGCGCAGACAGACAGCCCGGAAGAACTTGCGAGCATCCCGCTCACGCAGAAGACTGTTTATCTCAAGATCGACTGCGACTTCAAGGACCGAGGAGACCAAAACCAGCCGCAGCTCTTTTACAACCTCGACAACAGGGCGTACTTCTACTATAGCCTCGACAACAAGACATGGACCGCCGTCGGGAAGTCGCTACGGATGGAATACAGCAGCCCACACTTCATGGGCTACCGCTTCGGTCTGTTCAACTATGCGACCAAGACAGCGGGCGGTTTCGTGGACTTCGACTACATGCGCCTGAGCGATAAGATCATCGCCCCACTGTCGATGTCTGCACCATCAACTCAGCCGGCAGGGTGATCTGGCAGTCGGAGGTGGGGCACCCTCGATCATCGCCAGCAGCCGCTCCACGGCGATCTACCAACCGTTCTTCCGTTCAACAGGGCAGATCAAGGCCTGAAAGTAAGACCGGGAGCGATTTCGGATCTCCTTGCGACCGAACAGCGAAGCAAGCGTATCGCAAAGCGTATCGAAACTCAAGCTCCCAGCCTGCGACTAACTCATCCATCAGAACTCTGATTACCTCAGAGTCTTATACGCTCATTGGGCACCAGAAAGTGCGGCTGTAGTACTAAGCGGCTCGACCAGATCGACCGGCGCATGACCCGCATGGAACGCGAGGTCGGCATCGCCATCCAAACGCTATCTTCGTGCGCTTCTGGCTTCAGATGACGTCGGCCTTGCCGGAACCCGCCGCGCAGGCCGCCCGCGCCAAGGCTGGCGAGCGCTACGAGGCGTTCATCGCCGCGCTCGGCCGTCGACTCGCAAACGGGCCGAAGCAGCGACAGGAGATTCCGAAAACCACGGCCCCACGGTTCGCGCAGAGTGAAGCCGTAGATTGCAAGAGGATGCGCTATCCAATCTGCATCGCGCGTCAAGGACCTGGACTATCAAGCCAGTCATGCCATTCACTTACAGCCCGCTGTCCAACGATTATAGTCGCGTTGATGTCAATGCGAGCATCCAAAATATCAAGCAAGTACTCCTTCGCGGCCTCGTCTAGACTATCCGCCCGCGTGGTCGTTGCCGCCGTGCGCGGCGATGAACATGGCGACGGCCGACCGGCCATAGGCTTCGATTTCGTTGTCGTCCTCTGCTCTCGCCTCATCGAAGTGTGCGATAATCAGGAGATCGGATCCTTTGAAAAGCGCGGCAAACAAGCGGGCGGACCGGAGAGGATCGGGCACGTTCAGAACCGCCTTCGCGTGCAACTGACGCAACAGGGCCTCGATTTGGGCGATGACATGAGCGGCGCCGGCTTCGTAATGGAGCTTGCTTAACGACTTTTGATTCGTCTTGTCGGCCATGATCATGGCTTCGACACTGCGAACGTCCGCGCTCAACAGCGTGCGAAGCAGGGATGATCCCACCGCCAAGAGCTGATCTTCGGCCGAACCGTCGACGCCTTCAAAAATGGCCTGTGGTGCAAACTGATGGCAGCGTGCCGCGATGGCCGCGCTGAACAGCGCCTCCTTGTTCTCGAAGTGCCGATAGATGCTGAGCTTGGATATCTTCGCCCGCTGGGCGACCTTGTCCAATGTCGTCGCTTGAAAGCCCAATTCCACAAAGAGTTCGCACGCGGCATCGACTATCGTTTGGCCAAGCGCCTCGTTGGTGGGCCGGCCGCGCCGGCCCCGGCTGTTTTCGGTCATGACAATTCCAGTACTTGACAGTATCCTAATTCTTGTAGTACTATACCATGTAGTGTCTGAAATGTGCAAGCCAATGGGTAGGTTTCAACCTACCCTCCAAATCAAGTTTCCCTGGGTCGCCTGGCGATATCGAATGCGGCATCGTCCGGCCGGTCAACACAGTGATGGGCGACTTTCTCGTCGATGCCGAAGCCCTGCTCGCTGCCCGTCTTGAGCGCGTATCGCTGGACGCTATTTCGCGCCAGGCCCAGCCCACCCCCCTCCAACCACGACACGGAGCCCAACACTATGGATGACGTCATCATCATCGGCGGCAGCTTTGCCGGTCTCGCCGCCGCTCTGCAGCTCGGCCGTGCCCGCCGCAAGGTCACCGTTCTCGATACCGGACTGCCGCGCAATCGCTTCGCCGGCCACTCGCATGGCCTGCTCGGTCACGATCACAAGCCACCGCTGGACATCCTGGCCGAGGCGCGGCGGCAGCTAGCGCGCTATCCCACGATCAGACTGGTCAATGCCCGGGCCGCCAGCATCTCCGGCGCCATCGACGATTTCTCCGTCCTCACTGCCGATGGCGAAAGCCTTGGGGCGCGCCGCCTGATCCTGAGCTATGGCGTCGCCGACCAGATGCCTGATGTTCCGGGCTTTGCCGAAGGGTGGGGCACCTCCATCGTGCCCTGCCCCTATTGCGACGGCTTTGAAGTCGCTGGCCAGCATTGGGGCCTCGTCTGGTCCGGCCCGCAGTCGCACCAGTCTGTCAGGCTGTTCCACGATTGGACCGACAGGTTGACGCTCTTCGCCGATGGTCACGACATTCCGCCCGATATCCGGGCCGATCTGGCGCGTCGCAACATACCTGTTGTCGATGGCCGGATCACCGAGATCGCCCATCACGGGGGCCATAGCGCCACCGTCAATCTCGATACCGGCCCCAATGTCGCAATCGACATCCTGTTCGCGCATCCGCGCAACAAGCCGTCCGCAAGCCTGCATGAATCACTGGGACTCGCCACGGTCGATAGGCCCGACGGCATCGTCCTCAAGGTCGACGAGCGCCGCGAAACCAGCATGCTCGGCATCTACGCCGCCGGCGACCTCGCCAACCCCCTCATGCCCTCGGTCACCACGGCATCATGGCAAGGCGCGATGGCGGGTATCTTCGCCCAGCAGTCGATGCTGGTTTGAGCGCACAGATTGGAGATGAGCATGGCCGTCGAACCGGACAGCGCTGGTGTGCGCTTCCCTCCGCCCTTCGTCTATCTGGGAGCGCTGCTGTTGGGGCTGGCGGCGGAGCGGTTAGTCACCCTGCGCTCTTTCGGCATCGACTGGCGGTTGCTGGTCGCGATCGGCGCGCTGCTGTTCGTTGCCGGCGCGGCGATGATGCTTGCGGCGGGGCTGTTCCGGCGGCTGGGCGCCAACGTTCCGCCGTCGCAGCCAACGACCCTCATCGCAACGGCCGGTCCTTATCGGTGGACTCGCAATCCCATATATCTCGGCATGACGCTTATCTATGCCGGCCTTGCGATCGGCTTCGACGGGCCGATTGCCTTCGCCTTGCTCCCGTTGGTGCTGATCGCGATCCAGACGCAGGTGATCGCCCGCGAGGAGCGCTATACTGTATTTCTGAGGATCGACTGCGACTTCAAGGCGCGTACAGACAAGGCGTATTTCTATTACAGTCTCAACGGCAAGGACTGGAACGCGATCGGGGAGCCGCTGCACATGATCTACGACATGCCGCACTTCATGGGCTACCGCTTCGGTCTATTCAACTTTGCGACCAAGACAGCGGGCGGTTTTGTGGACTTCGACTACATGCGCCTGAGCGATAAGATCATCGCCGCGCCGTAAAAGCGCATTTGACATCGAGAGCGCCTCTGTATGATTGCTTGTTCGCAAACGATTATTCGACAGAGTGTCCACTTTTTACTTTAGATACGCATAATCCGGGCTAAGGTTCCCCAAACAAAAATCGCCCCGAGACCTCGGTCTCGGGGCTAGTCTTATGGGAGAGATCTGTTTCCCCCTGACGGGATGCGCCAGGGGGATGATACGCGGATAAGGTGTTCGCGCGCCCTCGCTCCTCGCCTCAGCCATGCACGCCCGTGGTCGACGCCCGCACGATCAGCTCGGCAGGCAGGGAGATCCGGCATTCGGAGAGAGGCGCGCCTTCGATCATCGCCACCAGCCGTTCCACCGCCACTTGCCCGATTCGGTGGAACGGCTGCCGAACCGTCGTCAGGCCGCCGGCGATGTGCATCGCCTCTGGAACATCATCGAAGCCGGTAATCGCAACGTCCTCGGGGACCCGGAAGCCACGCTTGCCGAGTGCTTCGACCGTCCGGGCCGCCAGCCAGTCGTTCGGCAGGACGATCGCATCCAGCTTTTCCGCAGTCTGTATCATGCGATGCAGCTGGCGTTCCACCACCTCTTGCGTAAGGAGATCCGCGGATCGGCACGCAAATTCCATGGGAGACGGATCCCACTCCAGACCCACGGCGGTCATCGCCTCACTGAATCCCTGGTAGCGGTCGATGTGGTCGGAGTCGTGGAGTGGGCCAACATAGCCGATGCGCCGGCGACCGACCGATACGAGGTGCTCAACAACGGCGTGCATCGCCCCAATGTTGTCGACATTGACATATCCGCTATTGGCCGGGACTTGTCGGGTCAGCGCCGAGACAATGGGGAGGCCGGCTGCGGCCGTTCGCTCCAGCAAGGCGTCGCGGAGTGTCGAGCCGATCACGACGAGCCCATCGATATACCCGTCGAGAAAGCGGACGCCGCCGTGTGGTCCTGGCGTGTACCAGCTTGTATATGTCAGCACATCGTGTCCGGCCGTTGCCGCGCTCCGGTTGATCCCGGCCAGCAGGGGCAGGATGATCGAGTAGGTCGGCAATTCGACGAAGTCCCAGAGACCGTGGCCCATCACGCCCAGGATGCGCGTTCGTCGCTTCCGGATCGCCTGCGTCAGCGCATTCGGCGTGAAGTTTAGCGCGTCGATCGCCTCCTGGACGCGCTCGCGTGTGCTTGCATTTATCCGCCTCTTGCCGTTCAGGTAATTGGAAACCGTTGACGCCGCCACTCCGGCCTGCTCGGCCACATCGTGGATCGTGGAGCGCCTCCGCGCCGCGGGCGCTTCAGGCGCCATCTTGTCGGCCGGCCGGCCTGCCGCCGCTTCGTCTGGATCGCCCACGATGCTTGGAGCGGGGGACTGGGAACTGTGCGTGACATCCGAGACAGCCGGCGGCTCCGCTTGCTCCTCTTCTTTCGGATCGCCCTCCCGGAACCAGTTGCGCAACGTCCGCGGCGTCACCCCTAGCGTCTCCCCGATCAGAGCGAGCGTCCGGCCTTCGGCGTGCAGAGCCGCCGCCTGCTCCCGCAGGCTGCCCGGATAGCCGCGCCCTTTCCGCTCCGCCACGTAGCGGCGCCGGCAGGCGTCACATCGGTACTGCTGGCGACCATTGTTCATCCCGGCCTTCACCTGTTTCGCCCAGCTTCCACATCGCGGGCAGCATATCTCCGGCATCTAAATCTCCGTTTCTCGCAATGGCCAAGCCGCCGTATCCTCGTGATATCCCCTGCGTGCGGATGCCGGCGGGCAGCCGCCAAGCTTCGATATACTATTATATCATATAGTCTTCCGAATACAGGTGTATATCATTTATATTTCCTAATTCTGCAAGCCTCTGCCTCTCCAAATACAATATTTTTACTCATATATTGGGATTCCACTTGACAGATGCACGCCATAGTGATATACTTTTGCCATAAGAGCGAACTTGGTTTTCCGAGGAAGGGATGTTAGCGTTGATTTCGGGCAATCGGTCGTTGAGCCGAAAACAACCGAACGCGATGCTTTTCCATGGAGCCATCCTTTTCCGACGGAATATCAGGACAGATGAAAGGAGACCATATCCTATATCATAAGATAGGCGTGGCAAACGTTTCTTCTCTGACGAGACGGTTCAAAATCGAAAGGACTTATTTCTCAATGATACGCAAATCTAAACTTGGTTTCACACTGATCGAATTACTGGTTGTCATCGCTATCATCGCAATACTGGCCGCCATTCTCTTCCCGGTCTTCGCGCAGGCCCGTGAAAAGGCGCGCCAGATCAGCTGCGCCAGCAACGAAAAGCAACTTGGCCTGGCGTTTATGCAGTATGTGCAGGACAACGACGAGAGATATCCTTACGCAGCAGAAACCGTCGACGGCGGTGCCTTTTGGGGCGAGACCAACTCCGTCTGGCCCGAGGAAATTTCGTCCTATGTCAAAACCTATAAGTCCTACAATTGTCCTGACGACAGCAAGACCGGCGTTAACACCTGGGAGGGTACTTCTATCTCCTACGCGGTCAACGGTATGATAGGATTTGACTCAGTAGGACCAATAACCCAAGGAGTCATGGGGTTACAAGATTGGAACGGCGGTATACACGGCGGCAGGACGCTTGCGCAGATCGGTTCGCCGGCCGACACTATTCTTGTAACCGAGCACTGGAATTCCGACACAGATAAGTATGGCGGCATGAACGCCTCACATGCCGGTTTCGAAGGGATTATATTTGGCGTCAACTGGTTCGGCCCTGGCGGCGTGTTTCCCGATCCCACTAAACCTGCCAATGCAACTTTTCCTGGCGGCCAGAATGGCGGCGTAAGCGCTCACTCCAATGGCCTCTCAAATTTTCTGTTTTGCGATGGACATGTCAAGGCGCTACACCCCCTGAGCACCGTCCAGCCCGTTAACCTGTGGGACGCATCACGGTCGTAAAATTCACACAGGGCGACTGTCTGCTCGTGCTCGACGTTTGGAACAAAAGAAAGACATTATCGTGACAATGCGAACCCGCAATATCATTGCGCTCTGCTTGATGGTTCTCGGCAGCAGTCAGGTACTCATGGGCTGCGGTTCGAAAGAAAGCGATTCCAAGACTGCGGAGGAAAAGAAAGCTTTCGAAGGCGGATTGGCGCCCCCCGGAGTTGCCGAGAAAATGATGGCGCAGCATAACATGAATCCAGTTGCGCCTGCGCAGCCTCAGCCACAGGCCAACAAGTAGGGCGGCAAGCGGTGATTTGCTCCGTCCCTATTCGGCTGGCATTCCAGATGCCAGCCGAATAGGGATGTTCGGCGCTACGACTATCGGGGACGTCCGTTGCATGCAATGGCGTCCCTTGCTCATCGTTCACCGTCACGTCAGGACAATGAATCGTCGCCACGGTTCCAGCGGGGGCAATGTCGGAC
>JAOQAA010000294.1 GCA_025963815.1 Capsulimonas sp. | reverse complement strand
CCCATTGCCTGTAGGAATTGTGGTCGCCGTCGAACCGTTCGCAGGCGCGCACCCAGTAACCGCCCATGTCGCTCACCAGATAGTGGGAGTAGTCGGTGAGCAGGAAGACATAGCAAAAACGGATCAGAAACGAGCCGCCGATCAGGGCGATCGCAATCCAGCGCGCGCGGCGCGCTTCTACATTTTCGGACATTCGGAGACCTTTTTACCGCCGCCAGTGCGCCATGACAAGCAGCGTCATTATACCTGTCTGTTTTTCGATCGAGGAAACGGTCTGTGCGGGGTATTATCCCAAAAATGCAGCGGGAGCAAGAGATATGACAAGCATTGCGGTTTTGGGATTGGGAATCATCGTCGGCGCCTGGGCGAAAAATCTGGCGGAGGACGGCCACGACATCCGTCCCTGGAACCGGACGCCGAAGAACTTCCCTGATGAGAGTTCGAGCATTGTGGAAGCCGTTACCGACGCCGATTTCGTCATCATCGTCGTCGCCGACCCGCCGGCGGTGCAGTCCGTGCTGGAGCAGGCGCTGCCCAATCTCAAGCCCGGCGCCGTCGTTCTCCAATCCAGCACCATTTCCGCTGAGTGGACCAAGAAGTTCGCGGAGCAAGCCCAGGCGGCGGGCGGACTTTACATCGACGGCCCTTTCACGGGCAGCAAGATCGCGGCCGAGCAACGCAAGACCGTGTATTACATCGGCGGCGATCTCGCCGTGATCGACCAGATCCGACCGATCATCGAGCGCCTCTCACAAACGATCCTGCACATTGGCCCCATCGGCGCCGCGTCTTCGCTGAAATTAGCGATGAACCTGAACCTCGCCTCCATGGCTCAGGCTTTGAGCGAAAGCCTCACCCTCGCCCGCCGCGAAGGCATCTCCGACGAGATCTTCTTCGAAGCCCTCAGCCAAAACGCCGGCCGCTCCGCTCTCTCCGACCTCAAACAGCCCAAGCTGATTGCCCACGACTACGCCCCCCAGTTCTCCCTCAAGCACATGGCGAAAGACCTGCGCCTCGCCCTGGAAACCTCCGGCGAGCACCCGCTGCCGCAAACCCGCAACCTCAACGCCCTGTACGAGCGCGCTTTGGGCGAAGGGTGGGGCGACGACGACTTTATCGGACTGGTGCGGTTATTGGAAGAGTAAGCGAGGAAGAATGATTATGTCCATCCCTATTGGTAAAAAAGGATTTATTACCAATCCGGGCGAGGTCGCTCCTTACATTCTGCTGGAGGACGATCGCGCCAACACGGGCGGCTATTTCGTGTGGACTACGGATACTCCGGACTTCAGTGGCAAAATTTGTTACGATACGTGGTATCTGCCAGAAGATATAGAGTATGTCCTCGCCGAATCAAATCGAGAAATCATTTGGGACTATGGCCGATTGGACGACATGAACCAGACCCCTGAATCTTCTGTAAAGCCACTGAGTACGGCTGAGTCCAGCGAAGAACTCGCCAGAATACGCAGTCAATTTGAAGACCGAACATTCAGTGACAGCGTTGAATTGCTGCGCGAAGATCGGGAACGGTAACTTGCAGAAAAAGCCCCCTGAGCGAAAGCTCTGGGGGCGTTGTTTGTTTTTATATGCTGAGCGCGCTTAGTAAACCATCATGCGCTCGCCGGTGCTGTTGTTTTTGTAGTATCGGTGACCCTGATACCAGTAGTAGGTGCGGTCGCTGCCGTAGTTGCTGGAACCCGAGCGGTGGTAGCGGGCGCGGTCTTTGGATTCCTGGGATTCTTTCTTGCGGGCGTCCTCATACTTCTTCGCGGAGTATGCGGCGGCGCCGGCGCCGAGGACGGTGGTGAGCGCGTCGCCGTTATGCAGGCCGTAAAGGCCGATTGCTCCGGCGCCGATTGCGCCGTTGCGCCAGTTATTCTTATCTTTTTGGGTATCGCCAGCCAGGGCGGCTGTCGGGGCCAAAGCGGTTATCGCCATTGTCGCCGCGAGGGCGGGCATCGTCAATTTCTTTAAGATATGCATGGTCTTGCTCCTTCCAATAACGTCTGCACTGTCGATTCTGACGATCTTTCTGGAAAACTTGTTCCCCTGATCGTCCCAATTTTTGAAATGCGCGTCGCCACTGATAGCTTGTTCCTACCCCGGATCGCCTGAATCTCTAACATCTCGGAAACTTCGTCGCCGAAACGGCGTCGGAATGAGCGGCGGCGGCAATATAATAAAAGGGAACTCACGCCTCAGTACTCACGCTATTGTTTTCGACCCCGAAGGACTTCGAAAAGACCATGTCGCTCCCTTTTTTACACCGTTCACTCCAGGCCGCCGTGCTGACGCTGCTTCTCGCTATCTGCTGCCGAACGCCTTTCGCGTCCGCGGCTCCGACGCCGAAGCCTGCCCCTGCCGGTCAGGCTTCCGCCGGTCAGACCCCGCTGCCGCCGAAGCTGCGTGTCTCTACGCGGATCGTGTCGCCGTTCGTGATGAAGAACAACGCGCAGCTGACCGGGTTCAGCACGGAGCTTTGGGCGAGCATCGCCGACGAACTGCATGTCCAATCCGTGGTGACGGTCACCCCCGACATCAAATCCCTGCTGGGATCCGTGAGCGGCGGTAAGACCGATCTTGGAATCGCCGCCATCTCCATTACGTCGGATCGTGACAAGATCTTCGATTTTTCGCAGCCGATCTATGATTCGGGTCTGCAAATCATGGTGCGCGACAGCGGGCAGGGCGGCGAGGGAAGCCACCTTCAGGCGGTGCTCAAGTCCCTCTTCTCACAATCCATATTGCAGCTGCTTGGGTTTACCGCCTTGATCATCGTCATTGCCGCGCACGTAATCTGGCTGGTGGAGCGTCACCACCCCAATGGCGTGGTCGAAACGAAAAGCTACTTCCCCGGGATCTTCAAGGCGACGTGGTGGGCGGCGGGCGTTCTCGGCACCCAGATGGACGAGATGCCTAAGGGGCCGCTCGGCCGTTTCGTCGCCATCGTATGGATCTTCGTGAGCGTAATCTTTGTCGCCTACTTCACCGCCGAAGTCACAACGGCCTTGACCGTGCAGCAGCTTCAGGGGAATATCCATAACCTCAGCGACCTGCCCGGCAAGCGGATTGGGACCGTGGGCGGCAGTTCTTCCGCGACCTACCTTCGTGAACAGCACTATCTCGTCGCTGAGTACCCACAGATTGCCGACGTCGTCAAAGCGCTGCAAAATCATAAAGTGGACGCCGTGGTCTACGACGCGCCTGTACTGCAATATTACGCTTCTCATGATGGTAAAAACAGCGTCCAAGTTGTGGGAAGTATCTTTCGTAAGGAAGATTATGGGATTGTCTTCCCCGCGAACAGCCCCTATCGAAAGCCCGTCAATCAAGCCTTGCTGACGCTGAAAGAGAACGGCGAATACGACAAGCTCTATAACAAATGGTTCAGCAGCGACAACGGCGGCGAGGATAGCGGCGGCCATGCGTCCGGGGATTAAACAGAGCCGCTTCGCAACTTTTCGCCGCGCTTCGTGTCATAACTCGTGAAAGTTCATGATATGAGGGGTAGATGACGAAGAAAGTAACACCGCAGGAGGACGCCTTCGGTACGTTCGCGACGCACTCATATGTCGGGACGTTTTTGACTATTGTCGGCGTGTTGATGTTGATGCTGGCGGGCGGATTAAGACCGGAGCGCGGGCAGTATGATTCCATGTTGTCTACGACATGTATCATGGACGGGCGGTCTGTGGATTGCCGGACATACGCTCCCGTGAATACGCCGTCGCCATCCTCTGTCGCCGATGCGCGCGTGGGAGTGTTTCTCTTTGGCGGCTTGCTCTTAGCAGGCGGGATGATCGCATTTTTGTTTGTCCAGTCCGGCAAAGACGAACTGAAGCGAAGGATGATTGATTACGCCAACAAGAGGGCAAACCAGGAAGGGACGGCGCCCGATCTTAGCTTTCTTTTTTACTTCGATAATGCTCAGCGGCGAAGCGGAATGAACGGAGCGGAGGAGAAGATCGCCCGTCAGTCGTACGCCCGGATGCTGGAGTGGGAGAAAGCGGGCGGTTCGAGCGCGACGAGAGCTCACCGTGCGGCGTCCATCGCGAAGATTGTCTGTTCGGCATGCAAGACGGCGAACGATCCTGATAGCCAATATTGTAAAAAGTGTGGGCGACCGCTTGCTGCGTGACAGTGTGGACAATGGGTGGCGGTTGCAACGATTGGATCTGAGCGTGAAGGGGCTTATTGATGGACGATGATGGCGTACTGGAATCGCAGCGCCGGCAGACGAATATTGGACTAGGGGTGCTTTTTGCCGGATGGCTGCTGCTGACGCTGGCCGGTCCGCTGGGCTGGAACCGCCAAACCGTAACGGATTACGAAAGAACGCAGTGTGTGGTGGATGGCCGTCCAGTCGACTGCGCCACGTCCGGGATACCGGCCAAGTTCCTGGGGCCGAAAACGACGCATGTTGTTTCCAATCCCGCTCCTTATGGCTTTGGGTTCCTGCTAATGGTTGCGGGCGCCCTTGTATTAGGGGTGGTGCGGTCGAACTGGAACAACCTAAAACAGGAGATGGTCGATTACGCATATCGTCGCGCGGAGAGTGAAGGGAAGACGCCGGATCTTACCTTCATGCACTTCTTTGACAATCGATATCGCGGGGCGACCGAATGGGAAATCCTACGGCGCTCCTATGCGGAGATGCAGAGCTGGACTCCCGAGCCGGCGCTGCATTATGGTCCGCCGAATCGGCCCTATCAAATGGCGGCAAAAGAAACGTCCGAAAGGCGCTGTGGCGCCTGCGGGGCTTTGCGTAAACCCGAAGATCGCTTTTGCAGCCGTTGCGGAACTGCGTTTTCAGATTGACGGTCGGCGCCCGCGTTGACAGGGCGTCGCGTCTCGGCTATAATAGGGGACTAAACCATGTCCAGCATCACTCTCTATACAAAACCCGGCTGTCATCTGTGCGATGAAGCGCTCGACGTGCTTCTCGCCGTGCAGCGCGACATTCCGTTCACGCTGACCGCCGTCAACATCAACGATGATTCCGAGCTGACCGCCGAGTATGGCGAGCAGATCCCGGTGGTGTCGCTGGATGGGCGGGTTTTGTTTGAGTATGAAGTGAACGATACGCGCTTGCGCGAATTACTAAAGGGAGGAGAATAAACACATGCGAATCCGCTCGAAAGAACTGCGCCGCACCCGGAAGCGGGCTGAGGAGCGCTATAAGGCCGTTCAGCAGGCGAAGGCTAAGACGACCACGTCCACCCGCCGCAAGTAATTTCCGTTTGACCCGAAGGGCCGGCGCGGGCATTTGCCCCAGCCGGCCTTCGCCATGAGGAGACGTAATCTGATGGACCTGATGCCGGATTCGAACCGCCGAGGAGGCTCCACGGCGGAAGAGCGCATCTCTTCGCGTGAAGTTGAACTGATCAAGTTTCGCGACAGTCGCACGAACCTCCAGGTAAAACTGCTCAGCGGCGATGAGTTTATCGGGGCCATTCGCTGGTACGACGACCGCGCGATCCGTTTGGTGCAGGACGATCGCAGCGAAGTCACGATCTACCTGAACGCCGTCGCGTTCTACCGTTCCCTGCCGAACGCCGTTTAACCACGACACACAAACACAGAATTAAAAAGCGCCCTCATATCTCGAAAGAGATATGAGGGCGCTTTTGTTTGGAGCCGCCGAGCGGAATCGAACCGCTGCATAAAGGTTTTGCAGACCTCTCCCTTACCACTTGGGCACGGCGGCATATGATGTTGTCTGGGTTGTCAAAAAATGGAGCGGGAGACGAGGTTCGAACTCGCGACATTTTGCTTGGGAAGCAAACGCTCTACCACTGAACTACTCCCGCGCGACAGTTCATTATAGCTACTCAGTTTGTGCTTTGTCAAGTGATTTGGACGTAGGTCAGCCCATCTTGGTCGAAAACGGAGAGGCGCAGCGGAATCCCATGATAGACCACATCGCCCGCCCAGCCTGGCTTTCCGCCGATTCGTACTGGGCGGAGCGTGACGCCGATATGGTCGCGATAGTAGACCGCGACCGTATCGACGGGAGCCGCGGCGGTAAAGTTTAGGATCAAGCTGGGATCGCCGTCCGAGGTTTCCTGGGCGCCAGGGTAGCTCAGCGTACTGATCTCGGCGCGCGCCTTCTCGATTTTCGCGCGCTGCGCCTCCAAGGGGTCGGCTTGTGTGGGAGGCAAGATGGGCGTGGAGGCGAGTGGGGGCGGGTTTTGTGTCCACGCGCTGGGTGGCGGCGCGGCGCCCGTGGGAACGTCGTCGGTCGTCGCAAGGAGGATGGCGGACTGACCTCCGTCATTCAGGTCGTCGTCGGAAATGTCGATGCTTAGAGGGACGCCCTGGTAGACCGTGGTCGCTGACCAGCAGTGATGGCTTGGGCCGACGCTGCAGGGAGTCGCGTTCAGAGGCGTGGCGAGGACACGGCTGTAGTAATCCGCGACAACCTGCGGCGTGCTGGCGCTCGTCATCGAAAGAGCGCTGCCGGGGCGCTGCGGCTGGAGAGCGGCGCCCGGGTATTGCAGCGAGGGAAAGCTGGCTAGACGGCTGTAGTTCGCCTGCTGCCGGGCCAGTGCGCGGTCGTGCTTTTGCTGTTCCCGCCGTCCCAAAAGATAAGCGTTATCCTGACGCTGCTGGTAGCGCCTTGGGATCTCCTCACTAACGAGCGCCGCGGCAATGATGAATACCAGGATGATGGGCGCTTGCGCCGGTCCGGTCAGCTTTGCGAGATACGTCACGCATATGCCGACGGCTATTCCGATACAGGCCCCCACCAATGCTCCGAATGGAGCCGCGAGACTGCTCACGGGAATCCATTCCTCGCTCGATCCTTGCGCCGCCTGTTGGCTCAGGCCGATGTAATACCCAATCACGCCGCCGGCCAGCAGGCCGGCGGCGGCGCAGAGGGTCGCGATGATCGAGCCGAGAAGACACCCTTTCAGAGACATATGAAGCCAGCTTTCCGTGACGGCCATAGGGCCGTCGTCCAAGGAAGTATCGATCCAGCGTGGGGTTCTCTTGCTTCTATCACCATACCTGATTTTTCGCGATATGGAAGCAGCGTCCATGCCGCCGCCGCAGGTGTGCCATCAAGGAGAACGGGGTAAAGGACGATAAGGCGCCGTCATCTCGCATGAGCGCCTTAGAAAGACGAGGCAGCACACGTCTATCAAGTATTGTCCGAGCCGATTCCCGCGCTTCGCGAAA
>JAOQAA010000154.1 GCA_025963815.1 Capsulimonas sp. | reverse complement strand
GGTTCGCCGCGCCGGTGTCGGAGTTTTGCTGCACCTTGGCGTCATTGGTGGTCGCCGAGTTCAGCACTTCCAGGATCAGGCCGCTCTTGACGTTCTTGATCTTGAAGTAACCATTGCCGGCGTCGATCAGGTCGAACTGCTGAGCCGTGTTGTTGCCGGTGTAATCCCAGGCGTACAACTGGGCGCCGGCGGTTGTCAGATCCTGCTGAATGCAGGCGACCTTTCCGGTCGCGTAGGAATGGATCTGGAAGTGGTTTCCGGCTTCCGTGGGCTCCAGCGACCAGCGCTGGTTCGGTCCGTTGACGTCGTAGCTCCACTGATTGATCCGCGCGCCGTTTCCGCTGTCGCCGCCGATCATATCCAGCGCCATGCCGCTATTTTTGTTGACGATCATAAACAAAGGCGTGCTGGACGCGGGGCCATCGGTGGGGAAGCTGGTGTTGTAGATTTGCGCGCACTTGGCGGCGTCGGCGAAGTCCATCAAAATGGCGCCGTACTTGCCGCTCTTGTTCGTGTTGAAGTAGGTCACCAGGCGCGGGTTGATGTTGTTGGAGACGTTCGGAATGTTGGGAATCCCGAATACGCCGCTCTGCACGCCGCTCGCGAAATTGACGTACAGCGTGCTCGGGCCGCCGTAATGCGCCTCGGTGAGAAGCTGCGTGATCTGCGCCCACTTCGTGTTGTTATCCGAGACATTGTAGTTGTCCTGAACGCGCAGATAATTCCCGGTTTGGAACGAAGTATTGTCCGGCCAATTCGAAGCGTCGATGCCCTTCGGTAAGGAGCCGGCGCCGAAACGGCGGAACAGAACGATTTTACCGCGCGCCTGGGTCAACGTCGGAATCCCCGAGCCGAGATACCATTTGGTGGGGTTTTTGGCGACATAGGAATCAAACGTCTGCTCGAACGAGCGTGTATTGCCGGAAGCTGTATATTCTTCCTTGACGCTCATGATCACGGTTTCGCTGGGATTGGCGGCTAAGAAAGCAAAAGTTGCATTCAAAACGTCGTCAAAATTGGCGTTTTCGTAGACCTGACCATGATGGATCGCGAAGGCGTCATTGATGTGGCGGCATCGGATGTCCATGAACCGGACGCCCGCGTTCAGCTGATCTCCGAAACTGAGGGTTTGACACTTGGCGGTTCCTGAAACGGGTTCGCTCAAAGCGCCCGAGTCGTGCGTGCCTGGGATGGAGAACTGGGACAGAGGCAAATTTCCGTCCAATCCGTTCATCCAATTGTTGCCTGCAGCGACGGCGCTGAGGGGCATGGCCGCGAGCAGCATGCTGAGAATTCCACGCGTAATGAGTTTCATGTCTCTCCGTTTTCTGTGTAACCACACGGCTATGTGGGCTGGTCTTAGCACTCCTCATGGGAGACGCTTCCGGATTTGGTCGAACGCTCGCGCTTCTGCAAGTCCCGTCCGCGCGAACAACACTACTATAAGGCCAACGCGCCAAACTGTCAAGCAAACGTGCAAGATTTAACACAAGGGCGCTTATTGTTAAGAAGTTGTTAAGGAATTGTCCCAGCGTGGAGTTGATTTTGAATGTGGATTGTACCAATTCCATGCCTAGGGGTGGAGAGATGAGATTGGTTTGCGAAACTCTTGATGTATAGTGGGAGCCGCCAGATTGGCGCGGCGCATGGGCTCCAGCAGGGCCCACTTGGGATTGTCGGCAATATCTACTAAGCCGAATGCATAGTGCTCACCGTACACCGCGCCCGAGCCATGGCCGGGGCCTCGCCCCGTCGCCGGCTCGTCGCGGTACTGAAACCACGCCGCGCCCACGCAGAAGGGATTGCGGGCCGCGGCTTCGGTATAACGTGTGTAGAGGCGTCCTGAGTCCGTCTCGTTTTGCGCCCATGCCGCATCGTAATGTCCGAAACCGCGTTTGCCCTCGTACTGCGGGGGAAAGGAAAATTCCCCGCACAGTACGGGCTTTCCGCTTTCCCGAATCAGCCGGCTGAGACGCGCGTCGGCGAACTCAAAGCCATAGTTGTCATAGCCGATCAAGTCGCAGTGACGTGCGATCAGCCGCCAATCTTCCTCGTTTTTCCACCAGCCGGGCACGATCCAGAAGCCAGCATAGAGATGCTGCGGGTCCAGGGATTTCATGGTTCGCTCCACCAGGCCGTAATAACGGTCCGCATAGAATCGGCGGAGCGCCTCGATATCCGCATCGGGAACTTTGATGGTCGCGGGGCCATACTTGGCGTCGTCCCCAGATCCCTTCACGCCCCATGCTGCGGAGAGCTTCGGGGCGTCTCCGCGATATTGACTGGCGATGGCTTCATCGGTCAGCGCCCGCTTCGCTGGAACCTCGGCGCCCATCGTCAGGATCCGCCGTATTTCCTCGCCTTGGATAATTTCGTCGTATTCATTCCCAAGCGACCATGCGATGACCGTGGGGTCATGAAGATGCGGCGCGATTTGCGTCGCCAGCGCAGCGCGCAGCTTCTCCTGAATTGCGGCGTCGAATTGGTCCGGGTGTCCGGCGAGGGAGGGAACACCGCTTCGGCTGAGTACCGGGAGCGAAGGAACTCCTGGAAGAAAGTCGCTCCACTTGCCAAGGCCGGAGAATCCCCATGCTTTCAAGCGGCGCGCTGTGCGCCGCGGAAATACACTGCGCCAGTCCGAGCCATATTTGCGGACCAAATTTACCGTGGCGAAGCTGAGCGACTCTGTTCCCGGATCCTTGCCCCAGGAGTCGCCTCCCCACGCCGCCGCCATTGACCCGTCGCGGGGAGGCAGCTTGGCGAATATTCCTTCTCTGCCCGTAATGGGTGTCCGCTCCCATTCCAACGCGGGCGCTGTGGAGACGCCGGTATAGAAACACGGGTTTCCATCGGGAGTTAAGAGCCACCAAACTCCCGCATGCCGGACCGTGCGAAACACGCTGGATTTCGCGCCATGCCAGCCGACCTTGCGCCAGCCGCCGTAAGCATCGTAATCGCGCTGGGAAGCGGACCATGCTTGAAGACGCCGGTCTTCTTCGGCGACGTCATGGCGCAGATCAGCGTCCCGCACAATCTTCCCAGGCCAGGAAGCGGCGGCGACCTGTCCATATCGATCGATCAGCGGCGCGAGAAGCGCAAGGTCGGGTGGTGGCTGGGAAAGATGAAATACGGCTTGAACAGTGAGAGATTGTCCAGGAGCAAGGGTCCAATTCTCCATGCGCTGGGGAGTTTGCGGTTCGAACAGCATCAGCGAGGGAGAGAGGGCGGGGAACTGAAACGCCAGCGGCTTTCCAGATTGCGGCGTGACATGCACCTCACTGAGCACGACCCAGTAGTCGGCGGGGCCATGCGCCCAGCCTGGGATCGCGCCGGCAAGGAGAGGCCTGCTGATCGGTGTGAGGCGTCCCGCGTCGTCTTCGGCGACGGTCTTGCCGTCCAGCACCAGACGCGCGCCCTGTGCGTCAACAGTCGCCTGGACCGTGTAATCGTGGTCGACTTGCCATCCTCCCGCCGGCGGCGCCAGGAAGTGTAAGGCTTTCCCATCGCCAACGCCCCAGATCAGCTTGAGGGTGTTCAAGGGGCAGGGAGTATCCCCAGGCGCCCAATTTTCCAGGCTGAGAGCGAAGCCGCGTTTGCCGCCAAAATCCAGCTGATCCACGATCTGAAATCGATTATCCGACGCCTGACCTGACCGAACGGCCAATGCGCTCAGGAGAACGGACAGAAGAACGCACGGCTTGGCAAATTTCATCGCAGCTCCCACAAGAATGACGTCATTCTTGCAAATCGAAATCGCATTCCCGTAAGGATTGGACGGCTTGGAAGCGATTCCCTGCTGGGGATGTCGCAAAGGGTGTGACTGACTTAGCGCGCTTTTTTGCGGGGCTTGGCGAATACAGGAAATAGGATCACATCATGTTTAAACTGTCTCGGCGGCGGGAAAATATCGACTGGGGAAATCTCCCCTTATAAAATTTACACTGCATCTACTGAAGGAGATTTACGGAAATGGCTCTTCCAACTCTTCGTCGTGGCGGCAGCTCCGTCTCTGTCCGCCCCACCACACAATCTAGCGGCGTTAGCCGCATCGACCCTTGGAACGACTTGGCTGTCATGGATCGGATCTTCGACAGCTTCTTCCGCAGTCCATTTTCCGCGATTGATCGCGGCGCTCAAGGCGTGGCTCCGTCCGAACCGCAAATCGAGCTTTATGAGACAGCTGAAGAACTGATCGCCTATCTCTACGCGCCTGGTCTCGCCGACGACAGCTTCGATATCTCCGCGTCGGCCGACACAATCAGCATTCGCGGCGAGCGCAAGCCACTGATGGAGTCGACCGAAGGCGTGACATCGCACACCCCATGGGGCGGCCTGGCGATGGCTTCCGGTACATTCAGCGCTTCCTACAACTTGCCTGCCGAGATCGATACGGCAAAAGTACAGGCAAATTACAAGGACGGCGTGCTGCGCCTCCGGATGCCTAAGAGCGAGGCGGCGAAGCCGAAGCAGGTCAAGGTCGAGGTAAACCGCTCGTAACCCGCGTCAAGTGAATACAAACAAAACAAAAGCCCCTGCGCATTGCACGGGGGCTTTTGTTTTGTTATAACCGCTGTTTGTCCAGAACTGTCCGCAGGACGACGCGGGTTGCGCCCGTCGGCCAGTCTCCCGGAAGGCTCTCGAAGGGCGGAAGGTCGTCCGACGCTTCCAGCTTCGGGATCATCACCATATCCTGGATGTAAACGCGTCCGTCCTCGATGGCCTCCTCGCGCTGTGGGTACAGCACGAGCACATGCGTTTCGCGCAAGTGGTAATTGTCGTTCAAAAACATCTCGCGCTGGCGCCGCATCGACGCCATGAACTGCTGGGCGAGATCGTCCGCCGGGTTTGTTTGCACGGGCTGCTCGTGCGGCGCGTCCGGCGGCGCGTCCGTCACGAATTCCAACTGTTCGTCCATATCTGCGCTCCTCATACGATTGACGCTGCCTTTCTATTTTACCTGAACGCGCGCCGCCGTCCGGTCTTAACCAAAGCTTAATGTGGTCTTAACTTTGACTTAATATGTCTAGGGTAACCTCTTTTCACTCCGAACGTTCCTTGTTCTTTATCTCTCACTTCGTCTAGGGTTATCCACGAATGCGCTCCAAATGGGAAGAAATTGCCCAATCGATCCAATATGAAATCGAATGCGGCGGTCTGAGCGCCGGGGATCGTCTCCCCACGGAAAAGGAGCTGGCGGCTTTGTGGAGCGTGGCCCGGATGACGGTCCATCGCGCCATGGACGATCTTCAGCGCCGCGGCCTGGTGGTTCGGAAGCGTCGCTTGGGAACCGTGGTGGCCGAGCCGGCGCCCGCAAAACGGTCCGTGGTCGGAATGCTGTTCTTTCACACGAACGACTTTCCGCAAGCCGATTACATCCATGGAATACGCTCTGCTCTGCCTGACGCCGTTCATCTGCTCTTTTGCGATACCGGGAACGATGCGGCGCGGGAGGCTGATTATCTCGACCAGATGAGAAGCCTCGCGGACGCCATCATCTGCTACCCCACCTGCGCGCCGCGTAATACCGCGCAAATGAACCGGATCATCCGGTCCGGCTTCCCGCTGGTCTGTGTCGATCGTATTCCCGAGGGCGTGTGCGGCGACGCCGTGGTGACGGACAACTACGGCTCCTCCCATCGCGCCCTGCGCACACTT
>JAOQAA010000088.1 GCA_025963815.1 Capsulimonas sp. | reverse complement strand
GATGTCAGTGGAAACAACGGCGGATTGAGTCCGCAGGTCGACTACTCCCCGGCGGCCACGATGGACCAACAGTTTTGGGGCGGAAACGGGACAGATTTCATCGGGAGGTACGCCACGGGAAATCCTGTTGGGCAGAGCTTGGCCCTCGCAAAGAGTCCAAAAACCGGCGTCCATACCGACGGTGCGAATTATCTGGCGTGCGACGGTCACGTGAAGTGGCTGAAAGCCTCACGTATCTCTCCCGGAAAAGACGCTGTGGCCGCCGCGGATCCTGAGAACAATACGACTGCCGAGCACGCCGCTGGAACCAGCTACATGAATGTCGCTGGCGGTGGACAGGGAAGCGCCACATTGACTTTCAGCAAGATCTAAACACTAGAATGCTTGCCTCCGTTTCCAAAATGCGAAACGGAGGCTTTTTTGTCGCTGGAGGCAATTAAAGCCTGTCAAAATTTCTGTGTTGACAGATTGCCAGAGTTATAATATAATTGATGAAAGCCTAACCGGTTTGGTGCTTTCGGTGGGCTGAGAATCATTTATGACGACGATGAGAGATGTTGCGAAGGCTTGTGGTGTTTCCGTCGCTACCGTTTCGGGAGTGCTGAACAACACGCCTGACGCCGCCGGGCCGGAAACGCGTGAGCGGGTGCTGGAGATGATCCAGCAGATGAACTATTCGCCCAACGCCGTCGCGCGTGGTCTCAGTCATCGCCGGATGAACACCATCGGCGTCGTGATGGATTATAGCGGCTGGGGATCTCTGATCGCGGATCAGCATTTGGGGCCGATCGTGGACGGCATCGTTGGGCAGAGCTCGCGGCGGCGCCAAAAGACGCTGCTTTACACCGAGGCCTGGGAGGATGCCATCAAGAACATCCCCGCCTTCTGTGATGGGTTCTGCGACGGCCTGCTCTTAATCGTTCCGATGGTGTCGGAAGAGTTTTTTGTCAAACTGTTCCGCCGGGGCACGCCCTTTGTGATTATCGGCGATCACCGGACGGAAACCAATATCTCCATCGTCGATCTCGATAACATCGACGCCGGGCGGCGGATCACGGAATATTTGATCGGCCTGGGCCACAAACGTATTGCGATGCTGCGCGGTGAGGATGACCATCATAGCTCGAGCCTCCGCGCGCAGGGTTACCGGGAAGCGCTTGGCGCTCGAGGGTTGGAGTACGACGCCGCGCTCGATCTTGGCGGCGGTTACAACTTAGAGTCTGGTTACGACCGCGCGATCACTTTGCTTAGCCGTCCGCCGGCGGCGCGCCCGACTGCGCTGTTCTGCGGTGACGACCGGATCGCGCTGGGCGCGCTGAAAGCGCTGAATGAGCGTGGAGTGCGCGTTCCCGAAGACATCTCGGTGGTCGGAATCAACAACAGTGTCGAGGGCGTGGGCGCGGAACCGCCTTTGACGTCCCTGCGTCAGCCGGGCCAGGGCATCGGCGAAAAATCGGTCGATCTTCTCCTTTCGCATATCAAGGAAGAGGAAGAGCCAGGCCGTAAGATCATCCTGCCGGGAAGCTTAATCGTCCGAGGAACATCGGGGCCGCCTCCGTAAAGTTTTTGTTTGTAGATTTACCAAACCGGTTAGGTGAATTGCAAAGTCGTGCTGAAGTTTTTATCGCAAGCCAATACAGTCTCAGGTCATTTATTAACGTTTACTCGATCATCATGCAAGAAAAGGAATTACTATCATGAAAACAAAAGGCTTTACTCTCATTGAATTGCTCGTTGTGATCGCCATTATCGCGATTCTCGCCGCCATCCTCTTCCCTGTCTTCGCCAAAGCGCGTGAGAAAGCTCGCCAGATCAGCTGCGCCAGCAACGAAAAGCAAATCGGTTTGGCTCTGACAATGTATGTGCAGGATTACGATGAGAAATATCCTGCCCGAGAGTATAACGGCGGCGCGATATCATGGCGAAACGTCGTTTTCCCTTACGTCAAAGCGACCGGCGTTTTTAGGTGTCCATCCAATAAAAGCAGTACGGTCAATGGAAATGACGGCTATCCGATAAGCTACGGCGCCAATTACAATAGCAGTCCCTATTTCAATACGGATTTTAGCAATATGTATCCATCGACTCCCTCCAATGGCACGGCCCTCTTCGCCAATACGGATGGGCCTGGTGTTGCGATGGCGTCTGTCGTTGCGCCTGCTGAGGTGATTGCGGTAGTCGAAATGACGAACGAAGGTTATGCCGACGCGAACATTCTCAACCATTACACAGGAGCCAACAACGACTTGTTCGCCGGACATACCGGTGTCACGAACTACCTGTTCGCTGATGGGCATGTTAAGGCGCTGAAGCCGATGGCGACAATCGGTTCATGCGGCTCCGGCTCTGTCAATTACTGGACGGTTGATAACGCGCCATTCCCAGGCAGCTGCACAGACGGCGACGGCGGCAGCGCCTTGGGCCAGGCGTTGTATGCTCTCAGGACGGAAACTAATAACTACAAGTAGTTACGTCTCCAGCGAGTTGTTCGCGAACGGTCATGTCAAGCCGCTCGCCACCATTGGACCCTGCGGCAATGGAGCGGTCAATAACTGGACCGTCGATAACGCGGTGTTTGCTGGGGCCTGCATCGATGGAGACGGCGCAAGCGCGCTGGGCCAGACGCTTTACGCGCTTCGTGAAGAAACAAACAAGTACAAATAAATAGGTGCGCGCTATTTTGGGCAGGATACAAGAAGCATGGATTTCTTGATCCTGCCCACGTTTTCGACAAATGCCGAAGTGACCTCTTCCGATCTTCCCTTATCGCTCCGCCCATTTCGCCTATTGGCTATTGACAGATCGGAC
>JAOQAA010000067.1 GCA_025963815.1 Capsulimonas sp. | reverse complement strand
AGCCGCACGATGAAGAGTGCGGATCACAGCGAAAACAAGGAGTGTTACCGATATGTTCAATACAGGAAAACGAGCAGGCCTGGCGCTGCTGCTGACGATGGGAATGGGGACTTTGGCGGTCCAGTCGAACGCCGCGAATCTGCGCTGGAGCGGCGATGTGGACGACAAGGCCACCATTCGCATTTCCGGAACCGACGTGCGCGTGCGCGCCACTTCGGGCGGTGTGAGCAACGAGCATCACGACTTCCAGGGTGGCGGCCTGCCCAATCGCCCGGTCAGCGTGAACTTGCGCCAAACCGACGGACGTGGGACGGTCCAGCTTGTGCAGGAGCCGAACGCGAACAACAACTACACCGCAGTCGTGCGTATCCATGACACCGATTCAGGAAAAGGCCATTACAGCTTCGACCTGCAATGGAACGACCGCGGCGGACGCGGACGCAACCGACGCGGATATGTTCCCACCGGCCACGGCGGCTGGCGATAAAACGAATCCCCAGTGATAAGAACGAGAAGAACTCTCCCGTTTTTATCACTGGGGATTTTGTCTTTCGCGCCACGTGAGAATTCTCGTATTCACGTGGCCTGTTATCCTCACCCAGCCCATATTTTTCCAAGCGCCTGCGGTACACTCAAACGACCAAGGGAGCTTTGACCATGACATCCACCGTCCACACCAGTTCACGATTATTCTATTGCGATGGATCTTCCGACAAAGAGTACCATGCGGCGATCAATGAGGCGGAGGGCGGTTACACCGTCACGTTCGCTTTTGGAAGGCGCGGGAATGCGCTATCGGCGGGGACAAAGACCAACACTTCCGTGACGCTGGAAAAGGCGCGGCAGATTTACGACAAGCTGATTGCGGAGAAGACTTCGAAGGGGTACACACCCGACGGTTCCGGCGCGCTGTTCGCCATGACCGAAAACGCAGCGCGCGTCTCGGGACTGGTCCCGCAGCTTTTGAACTCCATTGAGGAGGAGCATGCGCGGCGTCATATCGAAGATAACGCCTGGTGTCTGCAGGAGAAGTTCGGCGGCAAAAGGATCATGGCGTCCGTCGCGAACGGCGCCGTCACAGGATCCAATCGGAAAGGGTTATGCGTCTCCATGCCCCAGGAAATCAGCGACGTGCTTGCCTTGATTCCAGATTGCGTGCTGGATGGCGAGCTTCTTGGAGACAAGTATGTCCTCTTCGATCTGCTGGCCCAGGGCGCGGATGATTTGCGATCTCAGCCGTATCGGAAGCGCTTTGAGTCTTTGCGCGCCATTGTCGGAAATACGCCGCTTCTGAGCGTGGCCGAGACGATGTGGAGCCAGGAAGAGAAACAGTCGCTTTACAACGCGATCGCGATGCGCGGCGGCGAGGGAGTCGTGTTCAAGAAAGCGGACGGCGCCAGTGTCGCGGGACGTCCCGCCTCAGGCGGCTCACAGGTAAAATGCAAGTTTTATGCGACCTGCACGTGCGAAGTCGCGGCGGTCAACGATCAGCGCAGCGTTCGACTGCAATTATTCGACGAAGCGGGCGCCCCCATCGCCGTGGGCAGCGTCACCATCCCCGTCAACAAGCCCGTTCCCGCCGCCGGGGCGCTCGTGGAGATCCGTTATCTTTACGCCTACAAAGGCGGCTCGCTTTATCAGCCTTCGTACCTGGGCGAACGGGACGACTTGTCGCGCAAAGACTGCGCAATTTCCCAGCTCAAATACAAGCCTGAGGGAAAACAAACCGATGAAGAAGAAGGATAATGGGCGGACGATGGCGCACACGACACTAGCAGAGAGGATGCGTCCAGAACCCGATGCATGCTATACTAATCCATGCCTTTCAATTCGAAGCACGACTCGATTGAACCCGCGGAGAAACAGCGGCCATCGCTCGATTGGCGGCAAGGCGCCGTACGATACGCCGGGGTCATCACAAGCGTCGTTGTCGCCGTCTTGGTGCGTCTTCCCTTCCATGCCGCTCTCGACGGCAAAGCGCCGTTCTTCACCTTTCTGCCTGCCATCGTCTACAGCGCCTGGTTGCTGGGCTGGACCGGCGGACTTCTGTCCACCACGCTCTCCGTGGCCATTGCATTTCAGTTTATTTTTCTCTCAACCTCACATCACAACGCCCTCAGCGAGGCGGACCGAACTTCGCTGGTTGTATTTGTCGCTATCAGCATCGCAATCTCCGCGATGGGCCATGCACAGCACAGCGCGCGCAAGCGCACGGAACAAAGCGAGGCGCTGAAATCGACCATCCTCGAAGTGGCGCTGGATGGTATCATCACCTGCAGCGCCGATGGGCGTATCACCGAGTTCAATCCGGCGGCGGAGCGTATCTTCGGTTACACACGTTCGGAAGCGGTGGGACGCCTCGTGGAGGAACTGATCATTCCCCCATCGCGCCGCCGCCAGGGCCGCCTTGGGTTTGACCACTATGAGAGTGATGGCGACTCAGCCATCTTCGGACGACGGATTGAAGTCGAAGCCCTGCGCAAGGACGGCGATGAGTTTCCTATCGAGCTGGCGGTTATATCAATGGCGGATAGGGCGGGATTTGTCGCTTATTTCTCTGACATCAGCGAGCGCAAGCGCGCCGAGCGAGAGGCCGCCGCCGCGTTCCGGCGCGAAACGATTCTCAATCGCGTCAGCCAAGCGATCCGGCTGACATCCGATCCCCGTGAAGTCCAGGAGATCGCTCTAGAAGCGATGGCGGAAGCGCTCGGCGTGGATCGATGTCTTTCGATCGCGCTGGACAAAGAGCGGGACTTGGTGAGTTTTGTCGCCGAATGGCGCCGCCCAGACCTCCCCAGTCTTCTGGGCGAATATTCTCTCGCCGCATTCGATGTCGATCTGGACGAGGTATTCCCGGCTTCCGCGCCGAATGCCGTTTCGGACATTCGCAGTGGGCCGTTCTCACAAAAATCCATAGACCTCTTGAGCGGAATGGGTATCCGGGCGCTCCTGGATGTTCCGATGGCCACCGAAGGCTAAGTCGTCGCGGTGCTTGGCGTGCACAGGGCCGAAGAGCCCCGTGATTGGAAGCCGGAGGAGATTTTGTTCGTGGAAGCGGTCGCCGCGCAGATGCGCTCGATCGCCGAAGCGGCGCGGCTGCTGACGGGCATACAGGCGCGCGCCGAGCGCGAGGCGCTCATCAATCGGATCGGAGGGGCGATCCGCGCCGCTGTCGATCCCGCCCAAATTCAGGAAATCGCTGTCCGCCACCTCGGCGAAGCGCTTGGCGTGGATCGCTGTTACTTCGCCATCTATGATCTGGCGAACGACCAAGTAACGGTCGCGAGCGAATGGCGGCGGGAAGATTTGCCGGCGATCAAAGGGGTGCATCCCTTTACCAATACCGCCGAGATGTTCCAGGAGCTGTACCGGAACACGCCGACATCCGTTATTCCCGACGCCCGCAATTCCTCTCTCTCGGCGCAGACTCGCGAAAATATGGCGGCCCTGCGCCTGCGCTCAAGAGTCTCTGTCGCTCTGTACGAAACGGAGACTTCGATGGCGACCCTGACAGCCGCCATGGCGGATGTTCGGCGCGATTGGACTCAGGACGAAGTGGCGCTGATCGAAGCGGTGGCGACACAAACTCGTTCGGCCGTGGAAATGGCGCGTGTACAGCAGCGCGAGCATCTGATCGCGGAACAGCTTCAGGCGGCGCTGCAGCCGCGTCCGCCAAGCAGCGTGGCGGGTCTGGACATCCGGATGCACTACAAACCGGCGCTGGACGAAGCAGGGGTCGGCGGCGATTTCTACGATGTCTTTTCCGCCTCGCCCGGCATCACCTTCCTGATCGTCGGCGATTTGAGCGGCAAGGGATTGGCGGCGGCTTCTCAGGTAGCGACGGTGCGCAACATGCTGCGCTTCGCGCTTTACAACGAAAGCGCGCTAAGTGCGGCGGTGTCGAGCGTCAGCCGCACACTGTCGGAAAACGATCTGCTCACGGGATTCGCCACGCTGTTCGTCGGCCGCTGGGACGCGCGCACGCGAACGCTGTGCTATGTGAATTGCGGCCAGGAGCCGGGCCTTATCCGCCGGGTCGACGGCGAGATTACGGAGCTGTCCCCGACCGGCCCGGTGCTGGGGATGTACGACGGAGGCGTATTCGAGGAGCGCGCCGTGCGGTTAGAGACAGGAGACGTATTGGCTGTATTTACGGACGGATTGACCGAAGTCGGGCCGACGCGCTCGGAGATGCTCGGTGTTTCCGGAGTAAGCGCCCTGCTTCAAGGCTCAAAGCTGACTGGCGATTCGGAAGCGCTAGTCCGCAGTCTCATCGATGAAGTCAACGCCTTCGCCCGCGGCGGGGTCCGCGACGACCAGTGCCTGCTGGTGGGAGCGATTGAATCATGACGATCGACTCCATACCCTCTCCCTCACCACGCCCAGGCACGCCAAAGTATCTGATCCCATGGATCATGCCCCTCTTCGTGCTGACGATCGCCTACAGCCTGCTGGGCCTTTCGCTCACGGAGAAGATGTCACACTCAGAACTCATGCAGCGCTGCGTGCTGATGGACCCCTCCCGCGCCCGCATCTGGAGCGTCGGCAACATCGAGATCGGATTGGCCTACTTCGGCGTTTTCTTCGGGATGGTGTATTACTTCCTGAGGATGTACTCCAAGAGCCGTCAGCACCTTTGGGATCTTGGTCTCGCTTTGCTGTACCTCATTGGATCGTTCACACTGGATTACATTTGTGTCCAGACATTCCATCCATTCATGGCGCTTCTGATCGGCGACGCCGCCGTCATGACGTTCACGGTAATGGTGTCGCGTCAAGCGTGGTTCCAGCGTCTCCTGGGCGTATTCGTGCCGATTATCTTCCTGACATGCGGCGTCGGACACCTTCTTGAAGGTCTTTCCTACTGGCATTTGACTTACGATGTCAACACGCCGTGGACCATGGTGACGGCCGACATCGGCTTCGCGGTCCTGGTCAACGCCAGCCGTTTCCCGGCGTTTATCCGGGGCGAGGACGTGGTCGCTGAACTGGCGGTCGTGAAGACCAGGGCCGAGGAGCTGCAGATTGAGGTCGACGGCCGGCGTGAAGCCGAAGAAGCGCGCGCCAAATCCGAAAAGCTGCGTGAGGCCGCCGAAGCCCGCATGCGCACATTTCTCGCCGACGTGCTCGCCAGCGTCACCGAAGGCAAGCTGCGTTTGGTCGAGTCTGACGCCTTGCTGCCTCCCAGGCTTCCACAAGTGGGAGACGCCATACCACTCGATATCTCCAACGACATGCGCACCCTGCGCGACGCCGCCAAACAAGCCGCGCTGTCCCTCGCCTTTCTCGATCTGCGCTGGCAGAACCTCATCACCGCCGCTTCCGAAGCAGCCATGAACGCCATCGTTCACGCCGGCGGCGGGATGTCCTATGTCGGCTCGGCCCCCTCCGGAACCGTACAAGTTTGGATCGAAGACACCGGCAAGGGGATCGACATGGACAACCTCCCCCGCGCCACTCTGGAGCGCGGCTGGACGACCGCCGGCAGCCTCGGCCACGGCTTCTGGCTGATGCTGCAAACCGTGGACCGCGTGTATCTTTTGACCGGCCCAATGGGTACGACGTTAGTGCTGGAGCAGGACTGCGTCGCGCCGCTGCCGGCGTGGGCGACGGACGATCTGCGAATATGACCGATGATTGAAACAGCAAACCTCCACAATTGTTTCGAAAACGTGCAGATTTTCTCAAAGCCAAAGTCACCGGACTCCATGAACGAGGATGTTGCGGCGGCGACGCCGACGTGTTTAGTGGTGGCGGACGGCGTCACGACAAAAACAGTCAATTTCTTGGATAGCAATATCACGGGGGCGCATGTCGCGCGCCGAGTTGCGGACCGCGTGATTTCGTCGGCGAACACGGGAGCGGCGCTCGTGTTGGAACTGAACGCAGACGTAAAATCGCATTTCTCTCCACACCAGGCCGATGTCCCCTCCAATACGCGGCCGGCATGCGTATTCGCCTGTCTGCGCATCCACGATGACGAACTCATCATTACCCAGGTCGGAGATGTCGGCGTACGGATCAATGGACGCGAGATCTATTTGAATCCTGTCTTGATCGATAGCCTGACATCCTCCGCGCGCGCTCACTACATCCAGCTGAGCGGAGATTCGCAAGGCAGTCGCGAGTTCATCCTGCCTCTGCTGCGCGCGCAGTCTCAGTATCGAAATAACGCCCCGCACCCGCTTGGATACGGAGTGATCGACGGCGGCGTCACGCCGTCGAAATTCGTCACAACAACGGCCATAGCTTTGTCGGACGTCCAATCGGTTGAAATATTCACAGATGGTTATCCCGACGCGCCGTCAGGGGTATCCATTGAAGAGTGGGAAAAGCGATACTTGGAAGTGGCCGAGCAGGACCCGGACCGATGCCAGCAATATCCCGCCACCAAAACCGCCGATGACCGTACGGTCGTGATTGCCGGAATAAATCGGGAGCACAAGAGCGCTTAGGCGATTGTTAAGCGTATCCAAGACGGCAGACGCGCTCATGCGGGATTTCATCACGCACATACTGTCGTTCGGCGGCGCAAAGTGTCATCAAATTGAGAATATGGACGGATTTGGATGGGGGCGGGGCAATCGGTAAGTCAGAAGTGATATCGGCGGCGGGTTTATTTCTGATATATGTAACCGGTTAACTCAGTATGGCGCCATCGTTCGCCGGGGGCCTGACCGCTGCGGTGCGGCGGAGGAAGGCGTCGACGCATTCGGGGTCCCATTGCGTTCCACGCCCATCGCGGAGAATGCCGAGTGCTTTGCTGCGGTCCATGCCCTTTCGGTAAGGACGGTCGGTGGTCATGGCGGAGAAGGCGTCGGCGACAGCCATCAGGCGGGCGATCTGCGGGGTTTCTTCGCCGCGCAGACCAAAGGGATATCCAGCGCCATCCCAGCGCTCGTGGTGGTGGCGCACGGCGTCCAGGGTATCTTCCAGGCCCGCGATAGCGCCGACCATAATCGACCCCATCATGGGATGCTGCCGGACCGTCTCGAACTCGGCTTCCGTGAGCTTACCGGGCTTACGCAGGACGGAATCGGGAATACCGATCTTGCCGACATCGTGCAGCAGCGCGGACACAGCCACTGTGTGTCGGGTCTTCTCATCCAGTCCCAATTCTTCGGCGATCATCAGGCTGTGCCACATCACGTCTTCCGAATGCTTGCGCGTGTAGCGATCCTTGTTGTCCACAGCGGTCACGAGCGCGTCCAGCATGGAGAAGCCTTCCACGCGGCCCGTCATGGAAGCACGCACCTGATCGGCCTCGGCTTCGATCGCGCCCCCGGTCTTGACGCGACGCAGGCGCTCGTCGGCGCGGCGAACGACGTCGCTTCGGTCGGCGGCGTTATGCGGAAGCAGCGCAGCCCCCACGGAGATGGTGATCGGGACGGCCGCCTGCCCTCCCGGAAGAAGATGGGTGATGTTTTCGAGACCCGCGCGCAGGCGCGCTTCGATATCGACGGCGGGAGTCGCCCCGACATTTGGCAGCAGCAGGGCGAACTCATCGCCGCCGAAGCGCGCCACACAGTCGTACTGCCGGCACAGGGCCTGAAAACGCGCCGCCACATGACGCAAAACATCGTCGCCGGTCGCATGGCCATAAGTGTCGTTGAAAAATTTGAAGTTATCGACATCCATCATCACGACAGCAAGAATGGAGCCGTCGCGCTGGGCGCGGTTCGCTTCCTCTTCAAAGCGCTTGTAAAATGTCCGATGATTGAGCAGCCCCGTGAGCGGATCGCGGTCCGCGCGCTCCTGCGCGTCTTTCAGCGCGAGATCCCGCTCAGACTCCAGCGCCTTGCGCGCACTGATATCGGTGTTCGTCGCGAGAGTTCCGACAACCTGACCGGTTTTGTCGCGATACGGAACGACATTCACTTCGATCCAGCGACGACTTCCATCCTTGCAGATGATGTCAATCTCATAAGACCCAGGCTCCCCTTCGGAACGCTCATGGTTGTTCGCGCGCATCGTCTCCTGGTCTTCCGGGGAAAGCAATAGATCGAGCGCGCGGCAGCCCATCATCTCCTCCGTCGTATATCCCGTAATCAGCGACATCCGGGGGTTAACGTAAAGAACGGTGTCTTCGAGGTCCGTCATCAAAATTCCAGACCCAAGGCTTTCGGCGAAGGATCGGAAGTGCTCGCGCTCCTGCCGCAGGGCGCCCTCGGCAAGATCCCTCTCGCCAACCAAGCGCTCCTGTTCGGCGACCCGCCGGCGCAGCTCCAGCAGTTCCGTGACCTGGTAGGCGAGCGTCTGCAGCGCAGTAGTCTGATCCTCGTTCAGGTTTCCAGGCGTCATCGCAAACACACACAGCGCCCCAAGCGCAAGTCCATCGGAGGTAATCAGCGGAGCCGCCGCATAAAAACGAATTCCAGGCTCGCCGGTCACGAAGGGGTTATCGGCGAAACGCGGGTCCAAACGAGCGTCCGGCACGATAATGAGATCTTTGGAAAGAATGGTGTGCGCGCAAAACGAGAGCTCGCGCGGCGTTTCCTTGAGATCTGTCCCGGTAATGGATTTGGACCATTGGCGGTCGGTGTCCGTGAAAGAAACGGCGGCGAACTCCGTGCCGCAGAGATACGCGGCAAGATGCGTGATCTCATCGAAACGGGCTTCGCTGGGAGTATCCAGGATATGGTACGCGCGGAGAGCGGCGAGTCTTGCCCCTTCGTTTTCGGGCAATGCTGCAATCATAATGAGGCGTAGTCCTTACGAAATTTGATGGCTGCTCGCCAGTCTGTTTTGCATCATTCTTTAAGCAAAATTCGCTTGCGCCAAAGTGCCTAAAGTCATGTACCATAGATTTCATCAAATCTTCATAAAAATCATGGATCGGCAAAAAGGAAATGAAGCCGGCGGACGGCAGGAGATAAGGGCTACGCTCGGGAATTGTGTTCCGTGTCACTCCTCTCGCCATCGCCGCGTGTCTTCGAGAATGCGAAGGCGCCCCAAAGCGCCGCATCCCATTTGCGTGTTTATGTATGGCCCACAGCCAGCGTCCTCGCCGCAACGGGATGCTTTTGGCTGATCCGGCCGTATGTGGACAAAGGCCAGGCGTCGCTGCTGTATCTGCCGATCGTGCTGGCGTGCGCGGTGCGCTTCGGCTTCGGCCCGGCGATTCTCGGCGCGCTGCTGAGTTTTCTCTGCTGGAACTTCTTCTTTCTGCCGCCCTTCTATAACTTCACGGTGGCTGATCCCAAAGATTGGCTGTCGCTCGCCATCTTTCTCATGGCCGCCGTGGTGACGGCGCGGCTGGCGGCGCAGACACGGGCGCAGACCCTGGAAGCGCGCACGCGCGAATCTGAAATTGAGACGCTGTTCGATGCGAGCGAAACCGTCAGCCGCGTGATTCGCGCCGATCAAGTTCTTGCCGCTCTG
>JAOQAA010000044.1 GCA_025963815.1 Capsulimonas sp. | reverse complement strand
ACGAATCCGCCGTGTTGCTCTATCGGCAGTCGCTGGCGCTTTTCGGAAAGTTGTTAGAAGCTGGTCACCCGATCACGAATGCATTGAATAGTGGTTTAAATAGCCTTGGCGAACTACCAAGCAGCAGTATCAATGACGCGAGACGATATTGTGAAACTGCGGAGATGCTTTACCAGCGCGCCATGGGCTTCTCCGAAGAGGCGAGTGAATCTAATCCTCCTGAAGTTTCCCCTTGATGTGTGCGAATTCTTATGTCTTGGCCCATAATCAGTGTCAGGAGATAATTTTTGACATGCCCGAGAGTTCGTCGTACATCAATCAAGATCAAGCCGTCGTCTATCTGCTCCAGCGCACAAACCGCAGAGAAGCCGATGGCCCGGAGCGCGCGGCGGCGACCGAGCTTGCTCAGGAAATGAAAGGGCTGCTGCCAGCGCTCGAACAGGCGACGGCGTATATCCGTACGACCCAATCTGAGTTTCGCTCGTTCGTTGTGGATTACCGTCAGCGTCTCTTAGGGCTGCGCGGCGCCTATGGAAACGAGGGTGCGGAGATGATTGTCGCCGCGCTGGCTCTGAGCCTTGACGCCGTTTATCGTGATACCCGAGCTGCGGGCGATTTGCTGCACGTCCTCGTTTTCCTCAATCCTAATCGAGTCCCGGAAGAGTGGGCAGTGCTGGGAGCATCGAAGATCGGCGACGATTTTGCTGCGGCGTTCTCGGAAGGCGCGGCGTTGGAGCCGATACTTGGTCTTCTCGCGGGGCATTCTTTAATCCGGCGCGATCTCAAACAGCGTACTTATGATGTCGATTTGTTCACCCGTTCGATCATCCAAAACGATTTCGATGAATCAACACGCCGCAACTATATGATCCGGGCTATTTTCGCCACGGACGCCGCCTTCGCTGCCGGCCATGAGGATCCCGCCACACTGGAGCGTTTGCTACCGCAAGCGCTGCATTGCGCTGAGCTGATCGCCACAGGCCAGTTCAGTTTTCTGAATGCGGCGCGGCTGCTGCATGACACGGCGCACACTCTTTATCTGAAAGAAGAATACACAGAATCGGAATCGCTTTATCTGCGGGCGCTGGCAATGGCGGAACAGCTTCTTGGTCCAAACCATACCCATATCGCGACTATTCTCAATGCAATCGCGGTGCTCTACGATGTGCAGCGCCGCTGTGAAGAAGCAGAGGCAATGTACTTGCGCGCATTAGAGATTTATGAGACCTCTTGCGACCCCGATGATCCGCAGATCGCCATTGCCCTCAGCAATCTGGCGGAGTTTTGCGCCAGTCATCGGCGGTATGAGGAGGCTCAGGCGCTGAAGGGACGCGCGCTCGCAATTTATGAACGATCGCTGGGGCCGGATCACCCGACGACGATCTTCATGCGCGAAAGCATCCAATACTGTCGCCCGAATCCCGCTTAAGTCCTTTGTGCGTTGTCGGCATAATTTGTCAGGAGTATCGTCTATGAAGTCGTCTGCTGTCCTCCTCACTCTCGCTGCTCTTTCCGCCATCGTCGCAGCGCCCGCGCGCGCCGCTGATCCCGCGCCGATGTTTCCATTTGTCCTGCCGTGGGACGACGCCACGCATGGCGTCGTCACCGATGTCTCGTTTTTGAACGATGGGCCGGCGGGGGCGCATGGCAAAATCGTGGCGAAGAACGGGCATTTTGTGGAGTTGAAGACGGGAAAACGGATTAAGTTTTTGGCGACGAACTTTGTGGCGAAGGGGGCGTTTCCGTCGCATGAGGACGCGGAGAAGGTGGCGCGGCGCGTGGCGAAGCTGGGGATTAATTTAGTTCGCTTCCATCATATGGACAACAGCGACTGGGGGCAGGCGTCGAGCATCTGGGATTACAAATTTACAGATCGGCGACATATTAGCGCGTCGCAGCTGGACAAATTGGATTATCTGATCGCGCAGCTGAAGAAGAACGGCGTGTATGTGAATTTGAATCTGCATGTCAGCCGGAAGTTCTCGGAGGCGGACGGGTTTCCGGCGAGCGTGTCGCAGATTGCGTTTGGGTTTGATAAGCGGGTGGATGAGTTTGATCGGACGATGATTGCGCGGCAGAAGGAGTATGCGTACGATTTACTGACGCATGTGAACCCGTATACGAAGCTGGCGTATGTGAAGGATCCGGCGGTGGCGGTGGTCGAGATCAACAATGAGAACTCGCTGGTCGGCGATCCGTGGGCGACGCTGGGCGCGGACTTAGACACGCTGCCCGATCCGTTTCGAAGTGAACTGGCGGAATTTTGGAACGCGTGGCTGGCGAAGAAGTATGGGACGGATGAGAAGCTCAAGGCGGCGTGGCTTGCGGGCGTGACGCCTGCCGGCTTCGGACTGCTGACCCTGGCCTCGGAATGGTCGTACGAACATCAGGGGACGTCGCAGGCGGATTTCGGCCCTACGAACGAAGGCGCGTTCAACCCTCCGGGAACGTTTGACGGACCCGCGCCGCGCGAAGCGCAGGCAATCAAGGCCGAGGTGCGCGCGGTCGACGGTGTCGATTGGCATGTCCAGGCGCATGTGACGGGGCTCGATCTGGCTAACGGCGGAACGTATACCGTGACGTTCCGGGCGAAATCCGATACGGCGCGAACCGTGCCCGTGGCGGCGTCGCTGAACCAGGACGATTGGCGCAATGTGGGGCTGGGCGTGAACGCGGCGCTGACGACCGAGTGGAAGACGTTCCGTTATGTGTTCACCGCTCACGACGCCGTGGCGAAGCATGTTCGGCTTGCCTTCACGCTGGGCGGCCAGACGGGGACGGTCTGGATCGCGGGTTTGCAAATCCACCCCGGGGCAGACGGCGCGGGCTTGCAGCCGGGAGAATCGCTGGCCGCGAAGAACATCGCTATTCCCTCGTCCGCCCTGAAAGCGCAGCACGATGACTGGATCGCCTTTCTCGCCGACACCGAGCGCGCGTACGCCAATGAGATGCGCGCGTATCTCAAGAACGATCTGGGAGTGCAGGCGAATATTATCTGCTCGCAGATGGGATATGGCGGCCTGACCAGTATCGGCCGCGAGGCGGCGATGGATTTCGCGGACAACCACGCCTACTGGCAGCACCCCAGCTTCCCGCATAAGCCGTGGGACTCGGTCGATTGGAACATCGGCAACATCCCCATGGCCGCCGACCTCGCCGCCGGCAAGGATGGGACCCTGCTGGGCCTCGCCCGCTACCGTGTCGCCGGCAAGCCGTACTCCATCTCCGAATACAACCATGCCGCGCCCAATGACTTTCGGGCCGAGACGCTCCCCGAACTCGCCACCTTCGCGGCTTCCCAGGACTGGGACATGATCTATCTGTTCGACTACGGCGACTACGGGACTGGCGCCCAGAACGACAAGATCGGCGGCTTCTTCGGCATCGGGTCCGACCCCGCGAAAACCGCGTTCCTGCCCGCCGCCGCGATGATCTTCCGCGCGGGAACGTTTCTCCCTTCGGCCTCGGCCACCACAATCCCCATCCCCGCGTGGCTTCTGCATACCGCGAGCATTGAGAGCGTGTGGCGCGATCCCAGCCTCAAGTTCCGTCCACAATATCCGCTCAACGAGCGTATAGCCATCGCGCCCGGAGCCGCCGCCGTGCGCCGGGAGAAACCCGTCACACCCGCTGCCGTCGCCGGCAAGGCGCGCTGGGTTCGCTCATCCTTCATCACCGCCTTGGCGACTCACTCTCAGTATGTCGCCGACAGCCCCGCCGCGCAGGCGTTCGCCGGATACTACGGCGGCCACGCGATCGATCTCAACAGCGTCTTCTGGACAAACTCTATCCATGGCGAGCGGCCCGCTGGGGCCGAGTCCCAGGTGACGCTCCAATTCCCGACCTTCGGCAATAACTTCGCCGCCGGAACCCTCACCGCCATGGACGGCAAACCCGTCAGCTCCTCCCGCAAGCTGCTCCTGACCCTCGTCGGCAAAGTCGAGAACCAGGAGATGGGCTGGAATGCCGACCGCACCAGCGTCGGCAATCAATGGGGCCACGGCCCCACCATCGTCGAAGGCGTCCCCGCCACCATCACCATGACCCCCGCCGCCGCCCGCCGCGTCTGGGCCCTCGACCCCACCGGCAAACGCACGGCGAAGGTACCGGCCACCTACAAAAACGGCGCGCTGACGTTCACCGTCGGCGCGCGGTACAAGACGGTTTGGTATGAGATCGGGGAGTAGGGAGTGAATTGGGGCGAAACTGTGCAGATAGCCGGCTATCTTACATTCTTCTACATCAACCATGCGCCACGACGCGCTCGATAAACTCGTGAAAGCTATCCGCCAGCTTTCGCACGCTTGGTTCGCCATGGTTGTAGTAGTACACTGGATATTCTCCGTCTATGAGCCCTTTGCTGACATCGAACAGCGCTTGGTCGCCGTCCCCCTTCAGCCAGTAGTCCGCGAAGCAAAGCATCTCCTCGCTCGGCGGCGTCTCATGGAAGAAGGCGGCGCCGAGTTCGATCCGGAACCCGTCGCCGATCGAGGCCGCGCGGGCGCAGGTGAAAAAAAGCTGATAGGAGGCCGGAAACGCCGCTCCCGTCGATTGCTCGACTTCTTCGATTTCCTCCGGCGTTGCAGGTTCTTTGACTTCGTTGTACTTCGCCATTGGGCCGGTCGATAACAGGCGGGCAAAGTTAGGGAACTGCGCCGTAAGTTCGTGTGGAATGTTGGGCATGGCTGGTAATCCTTAACCAATTGACTATTCGTCGAACGCATTCAAGTCTTCCCATTATAGCATGGCGAGCAGACGGATCTTCTAGGCCGTATGCAGCAAGGTCCCGATTTTGATACGCCGGGAACAACAAGTGTTGATCTCATTTGGGGGCGTGACTGATCATTGTCAAACGCACAACTTCTTGCCCCACAAATGGAAGTTTGTGGGCTATGCTGAGGCAAAACCAGCTCAAGCAGGTTGAGGACTTCAGAGCGCGTCAGCATAAACCAAGAGTCTGCTTGAGCTGACTTCGCCCCAGCCTAGCCTACAGCCTTCCAGCTGTAGGAATGAGGCGATGGCGATTGACAATTCTTAGTCACATTCCTTGCTTGGATTTTATTAGGTTTTTCTATGGATTTTGCGTATACGTATGATCTTGACACAATGGGGGTTCTTTGATATAATCGGAACGGTCCGAGCTAAAGAGTTTGTTTGTGTGGCTTTCGTTTGGATTTGTTGGTTTTGGTGATATTTGCCATTCAGTGGCGTCTTTAGACGGATCCGCGTCCATGGAGGGCGCAGTCTCATTTTTCGGCGACGGAGAGAAAAGGAGATATGCAGGGCATGAACACTCAGTTAGATTGCAATAGAAGCAATACCATTCTTCGGAAGCGGCGAAGTCATCGCATCGCGCGGACGGCGGCGCTGGCTGCGTCCGCACTGGCGCTGCTCGGGATGGGGCAAACCTCTCACGCGCAGGCGCCCGGCGGCATGGGCCTGGTCTGGGCCGACGAGTTCTCCGATGCGCGGCTCGGGGCGACTCCCGCCGGCGTCTACTGGAACTACGATACCGGCGGCGGCGGCTGGGGCAACAACGAACTGCAAAACTACACCAGCAACGCGGACAACGCACATGAGGTCTTCGACGGCTCCGGCACGGACAGCTCGGTGATGCAGATCAAGGCGACGAACTCCGGGGGAACCTGGTACTCAGCGCGTCTGAAGACCGCCGGCAAAGTCTCCATGGGACCGTATGGCTACTACGAAGCGCGCTGTAAGTTCCCGAACGGCGGCAAGGGCTACTGGCCGGCGTTCTGGTTCCTGGGGAATAACATCGGCTCGGTCGGCTGGCCCACCTGCGGCGAGATCGATGTCGCCGAGGAGATCAACGGCCAGTGGGAAAACCACCAGAGCCTGCACATGCCCG
>JAOQAA010000033.1 GCA_025963815.1 Capsulimonas sp. | reverse complement strand
AAAATGGCGGCGGATGTCGGCGATGTGACCGGGCAGGAGTGTCTGGAGGCAAACACTTATCAGGCTTGGTGCCCCGTGCTGGACGTGGCCCGCGACCCACGCTGGGGACGGATGGAGGAGACCTTTGGCGAGGATCCTTATCTTGTCTCCCGCATCGGCGTTTCCTGGATCAAGTCGTACCAATCGCACAATCTGATCGCTACGCCCAAGCACTTCGCCGCGCACGGCGCGCCGCTCGGCGGTCGTGACAGCCACGATGTCGGCTATTCCGACCGCGTGATGCGCGAAGTGTTTCTGGTCCCGTTCCGAGCCGCTTTTGAGGAAGCCAAGGCCGGCTCCGTCATGAACGCTTACACGACATGGACCGACGGCGTGCCCTGCGCCGAATCCCAGGACCTCCTCTTCGGCATCCTGCGGCAGGAGTGGGGGTTCGACGGCTTCGTTGTTTCCGACTGCGGTTCGATCGATAATATTTACACCAAGTTCGGCGTCTCGCAAGATAAAGTCGACGCCGCGCGCAAAGCCATTGAAGCCGGCGTTTCCTGTAACTGCGGTGACACCTACAAGCAGTTTCTGCTGACCGCCGTGCAGTCGGGCCAGGTCTCGCCGAAGACCCTGGACTTCGCCGTCGGACGCATCCTCACCGTGATCTTTCGGCTTGGCCTTTTCGACCGCCCCATCACCAAGACGAAGTGGGACTGGAAGGATAACCCCAACTGGGACAGCCCCGCGCACCGTCAGGTCGCATTGAACGAAGCGCGTGAAAGCATCGTCCTGCTCAAGAACACAGGCGTATTGCCGCTCAGAAAAACGATTGGCTCCGTCGCCGTGATCGGTCCGAACGCCGATGAAGCGCAGCTGGGCGACTATTCCACCAAGCCCAAGCCCGGCCAGTTGATTACGGTGCTGGCGGGTGTGAAGGCCGCCGTCTCACCCAATACGAAAGTGACCTACGCCAAAGGCTGCGAGCATCTGGGCAATTCGACCGCCGGGTTCGACGACGCTGTGAAAGCGGCGCAGGCGAGCGATGTCGCCATCGTCGTGCTGGGCGACAAATCCGAAGTGACCACCGGGGAGAACTGGGACCGCGCCAATCTGGATCTGCCCGGCGTGCAGCAGCAGCTCCTGGAAGCCGTCGCCAAGGTAGGCAAGCCCGTCATTCTCGTGCTCGTCTCCGGCAAGCCGGCGACAGTAGGCTGGGCCGCGGAAAATATCCCGGCGATTGTCGAAACCTGGTTTCCCGGCGAAGAGGGCGGCCACGCCACCGCCGATGTCCTGTTTGGCGACTACAATCCTGGCGGCCGTCTTCCAGTGACCTTCCCGCGCTCCTCGGATCAGCTGCCTCTGTACTACAACTACAAGCCTTCGGGACGCGCTTACAACTACACGGACCAATCGTTCACGCCCTTGTACCGCTTCGGCTACGGTCTGAGCTATACGAAGTTCGCGTATAGCAATCTGAAGATCACGCCGCCCTCCCAGCCGCAGGGCAATGCGACGATCACTGCCGATATCACCAATACTGGATCGCGCGCTGGTGATGAAGTCGCGCAGCTCTACATCAACCATTCCGTTAGCAGTGTCGTCACACCGGTCATGGAGCTCAAAGGATTCCAGCGAATCCACCTCGACCCGAACCAGAAGGCGAGCGTGACGTTCACGCTGACCCCCTATGATCTGTCGGTTCTCAATCGGACGATGGACCGGGTTCTGGAGCCTGGCGCCGTCAAGATCATGGTTGGCGGCGCTTCACCGGAGCCGCTGACGGGTGATGAACAGAAGGCGAAGGTCGGCTACGCCAATGCGCAGCAAGGCGTGATGGGAACACTTACGATCAAGGCGCCCTTGGTTCCCAAGTTCGTTTACGACCTCAGTGTCCCGGCCTCCGCGTCCCGCCGGAAACAGTTCATCGCGAGCGTCCGTGTGACCAACGCCGGCGGGATGACGGATGTCGGCGAAGTCCAATTATTCGCGAATGGCCAGAAGCTCAGCGCCCAGCGCTTTGAGCTGAACGCCGGCCAGAAAAAGACGCTTGAGTTCCCGATTACTCTGACCAGCACGGGCCGATCAACGCTGACGGCCTCCGGCAAATACACGCTGGTGACGAAAACGCTCATCATCAATTAATCAAGAGTTTAGGAACACGCATGGATTTTATTTCCCGACGCGCCGCACGTCCCTTTGCGGCTGTCTTGATTGGAACCCTCACCATCGGCGCGGGCGCGCATGCGTCGGCTAAGTTTACGCGGGCGTTTGCTCCGCAAGAGGGAAAGACGGTTCCGGCGGAAAAGCCGTTTCGTGATGAACTGTGTCTGAATGGCCGCTGGCGATTTCAGCCGGTTTCGCTTCCCGCAGGCTTCCACCAGGGGAACGATCCCGCGCCCGATCTGCTGCAGCCGACGGGGGAGGGGTGGGACAAAACGCCGATCCGGATCCCGTCGCCGTGGAACGCCAATACTTACGCGGATCAGGACGGGCTTGGCGGGGATTTTCGTAATTTTCCCAGCTATCCCGCCGCATGGAACTCGGTACAGATGGGATGGCTGGGGCGCTCCTTCACCGTTCCGGCCGCCTGGAAGAACAAGCGCCTCATTCTTCACTTTGACGCCGTGGCGGGCGACACGCAGGTGATCGTCAACGGCAAAGAAGTGGGTAAGCATTTCGATATCTTCCTGCCGTTTGATGTCGATGTGACCGACGCCGTCAAGCCCGGCGCGCAAAACGAATTGCTGGTGGGCGTGCGCAAGGCGAGCTTATTCGACAAACCCGGAAAGTTTGGCCGTCGTCCATATCAGGGCGGCTCGATGTGGGGACAGCATATTGCGGGCATCTGGCAGGATGTGACGCTGGAAGCCGTGCCGGCGATCCATGTCAGCGATGTGTTTGTGAAGCCGATCGTGGATCAAGACACGCTGGCGACGGAAGTGACTGTCCGGAACGACACCGATCGCGCCGCGACCGTCACGCTGGATCGCACCGTGTCGCCCTGGATTTCGGATAACGGCAAGGATACGCTTTCGGCGCCCGAGACGAAATCTCATCTCGGCAAGGCTGTCTCCCTGCCAATCACTCCCGTGAAAGTCAGCATTCCGGCGCACGGCGTCAAGACCGTCACGCTGTCCGGAAAAACGGGCGGCAAGCTGAAGTACTGGTCGACGACCAGCCCGAACCTTTACGGCGTCGTCTGCCGGATTAAGGGGACGGACGGGAAAGTCCGGGATTCGAAGTACACGCGCTTCGGCTGGCGTCAGATCACGTTCGCTGGCGGCAAGACATTGCTGAATGGCAAACCCCTCGTCATGAAGGGCGACTCATGGCACTTCATGGGCATTCCGCAGATGACCCGGCGCTACGCCTGGGCCTGGTTTCAGGCGCTCAAGGACGCACACTTGAACGCCGTCCGGCTGCACGCGCAGCCATATCCCGCGTTTTATCTGGATGTCGCCGACGAGCAGGGGATTCTCGTGCTGGATGAAAGCGCGATGTGGGCGAGCGATGGCGGCCCGAAGCTCGACGATCCCGCGTACTGGCAGGACTCGGAAGACCATCTCCAGGCGCTGATCCTGCGCGACCGCAACCATCCCGGCGTGTTTGGCTGGAGCGTCTCCAATGAAATCCTGCCCGTCATTAAATATGTGTTCCATGGTCCGCAATCCATGCAGGATGAGTTGACCCGCTACGACGCCATCTGGGCCGGTATCTGTCGCAAGAACGATCCCACGCGTCTTTGGATCTCGGCGGACGGGGAGGACGACGCCGGCGGAACGATGCCGACCTATGTGATCCACTACGGCGACGCGTCGACTATGCAGCGCGCCAAAGACTCCGGTAAGCCCTGGGGCGTCGGCGAGTCCAGTCCGGCGTACTACGGGACTCCCGAGCAGATCGCGCAGTACTCCGGCGACCAGCGCGCGTACATGTCCGCAGAAGATCGCATGGAAGGCGTCGCCCAGGACGTTTACAAAAATCTGCTCGACCAGCGCAAGTATGACGCCAGCTATCGCAGCGTCTTCAATCTCGCCTGGTATGCGCTGAAGCCATTGAATTTGGGCCTGAGCGACACAACACGTCCACCAACACTTCAAGACGGCGTCTTTTTCGGCCCCTATGTCGAAGGGAAGCCGGGCGTGCAGCCGGAGCGGCTCGGGCCCTACAGCACGACGTTCAATCCGGGGTACGATCCCAAGCTGCCATTCTATCAAAAGTGGCCGATGTTTGACGCGATCCAGGCCGCGCAGGCCGAGCCGGTCGCGCTGCCGTACAAACCCAGCCGTCCATTCACAGTCGAAGCTGGAACCGCACTCGATCCCTCGTTAG
>JAOQAA010000010.1 GCA_025963815.1 Capsulimonas sp. | reverse complement strand
GCGCTCAAATGGCTTTTTCTGGATATGAACGCGTTTTTCGCCTCCGTGGAGCAGCAGGAGAACCCTCATTTGCGCGGAAAACCCATCGCCGTCGTCCCCGTGATGTCCGATTCCACCTGCTGCATCGCCGCCTCCTACCACGCGAAGCGCTTTGGGATCAAGACGGGAACCAATGTCGGCGAAGCGCGCCGTCTCTGTCCCGACTTGATCCTGGTCGAGACCACCAGCCACAGTCATTACCGAGCTTATCACGACGCCATTATCAAAGTGGTGGAAAGCTGCCTTCCCGTCACGGAAGTCTGGTCTGTCGATGAGATGGTCTGCAAGTTATGGGCGAATGAAAAGCGCACCGAGGACGCCGTTGCATTAGCCCGAAAGATCAAAATCGAAATCTTCAAGAATGTAGGCGAACATATGTGCTGTTCTATTGGCTTGAGCCTGAACCCATTCCTCGCCAAAGTGGCCGGAGAGCTGAAAAAGCCCAATGGATTGATCGTGCTCGATGAAGAAGATCTGCCGCATCGCCTGTATCCCATGAAGCTGACCGACTTCCCCGGCATCAGCCGGGGCATGGAGAGCCGCTTTCACTCCGCCGGCGTACGCACAGCAGAACATATGTACGCTTTATCGCAAACGGAGATGCGCAAAATCTGGGGTGGGGTGATGGGCGAGCACTGGTACCGGCAGCTGCGTGGCGAGTACTACCCCCGCCCGGTCACCGACCGCCGCACCATTAGCCACACGCACGTCATGCCGCCGGAGATGCGCACGCGCGCCGGCGCCTCCTCTGTCCAATGCCGCCTGCTCGAAAAAGCGGCCGAACGAATGCGCTCTCTCGGTTTCTATGCGCGCGGCATGTCCGTCTTCGCCCGAGGCGCCCTGCACGACAAATGGGAGAACCACGTCACGTTCGCTCCCTGCGCCGACACCTGGACCCTTATGGAGCGGATGCAGTCGATCTTCACGCACCCCTTCGCCCAGCCCAAACAAGTCGGCGTCGTCCTCTGCGATCTCCTTCCCGTCGCCAACGTCACCGGCTCCCTCTTCGACGATTACGAACGCCGCTGGCGCCTCTCTGTCGCGGTGGACGGCGTCAACCAGCGCTTCGGCCGGCACACGGTAACGCTGGCGGGCTCACGGCGCGCGGAGACGGCGAAGGAGGATAAGATTGCGTTTGGAAAGATTTCGTGATGATTATCGGTAAAATAAATTTCTGTGAAGCAAGCACCGGCGCTATCGCTCTTATCCTGATAGTGTAGGCTGCCGCCGTTGGGTGTGAAAGGAAACGTGATGAATAAAAACTGCTGGCCCGCTTGTCAATTGCAATCCTCACTGATGTTCATAGGCGCCCTGCTGCTATTTGGAGCAGGAGTTTGCGCGAATGCCGACCCGCTGCGCGTCGAGATCACTCGTGTCACGCCCGCCACATTCACGCAAGGCGAGCCGATCGTTCTTCACTACGCAATCATCAACAACTCTAACCAACCAATATCCGTGGATTTTGGTGAGTACGGCTCCATCGGCCAAACCGATTGGGCCACTCAAACACTGACATCATCCGATGGATCGGTGGCGACGCCATTAAAGGATTCATTTCCGTATAATCAGGGCGGGCTCCATGTTAGCTCTGGCTTTATCGAATCGAAAGGGAGAAAGGAAGGCGCGCTCGTCTCCAGCCGCTGCTTCTCCGTCCAGCATCCTGGGAAATACACGCTGAATGTCCAGGTGGATTTGGCCTATATTGTCGACCAAAGCGATCACATGGTTTTCGCCAGCAAAGCCACGCCCGCGACGAAGTTCAAGGAGATATTCCACTTTCCGCTCGTCGTTACTGCGCCAGATATTCATCTCATGGAAAATATGGCGACGAAATTGGAGCTGAATGCGGAGCAGGCGAAAGACCATGACCAGCAGATGCTCCTCATCCAAGAGCTTGCAACCCTGCCGGAAGACCAAGCGTGGCCAAGCTGGGTGAAGCTTGCAAAAAATGCTTTCCTCGGCTACAGTCTCGCATTAGAACTCGGGCGCCGGCCAACCACGCGAACAGCCGATGTCATGTCGCAGGTCATCTGGCCGGCGGACGCCAGTGCGAAGTCGTCATCCGGATATGAACTTGGCAATCAGTTCTATGGAATGTACTCTCATAGCAGCGGTCTGCTTAAAACACATATTCGTCAGATCTATGCGGACCATGGGGTAGATGTCGATGCGCCAGGTCAGGTCTTTGTGGTTCAAGTTACTGACTGAAGCCATTCCGCGCCAAATAAAGCCACGCTGCAAATTACGCGGCGTGGCTTTTTTATTGCGAAACATTCGAGGCGGAGCCGTGTCAGTACGAAAATGAAAACGAAGATATGGATGATGAAGCGCCTTTGTCTTTCTGTTCTTACCCTGATCGGATGCGCGGTCGGCGCTCCTGTACTTGCGGATGTGGAACACTCTCCCGTTATTGTCACGGCGTCGCTTTCCAGCGATGCTGCGCGAGCCGACGTCCCGATCGCAGTCAGCTTCTGTATCAAAAATCAGCTGGGTGCGGACTTGGTTGTTGACATGAACGATGGGGGAAATCCGTGGGAATTTTCGCCTTCGCCTTGGGCTTGGTTTACAGTCGCAGTGCTGGATAAGCATGGGCATGCGCGCTCCATCGATTGCCCCATACAGCGTACTTATCAGGGCGCATACTCCATGAGTAAGAGAGTTGTGGGAGGGGGCTCGGTGTCCAATACGTTCGCCACGACGCGGCACTTTACCATCGACCAAGCCGGGAAGTATAACGTACTCGTTCATGTTCGATTGCCGTATCGCCTGCATGACGATAAGCCGAGCGAGTATCTTGCGGATTTCACCTTTCCTATTGTCGTGACCGAGGGAAGCTCCGACGAGCCCGTAAATACCGCGCACATGCTTTGCCGACAGTATTTCGCGGAAACCGATAGCGCAAAGCGCGAGTTGGTTCTGCAGTCGCTAATGGCGATGCCGCTTTCCGTCTCGGCGCCCGATTGGCGCAGCCTTGTCTCGAACTCGGAGTTCACCAATGTTAAACTCGTGGGGGACTATCTGGGAGGGCGCCCATCGGCTGC
>JAOQAA010000693.1 GCA_025963815.1 Capsulimonas sp. | reverse complement strand
GGGAGGGGTGGCGCGAAGCGCCGGGGTGGGTGTAACACGGGAGGGGGGGCCGAAGGCCGGGGTGGGTGTAGCCCGGGGAAGGGTCGCGCGAAGCGTGGGGATAGGTCACTCACGCAGCGCTAACCATTCCACGTTGAACAGGTTCCCGTCGCCGCCCGTGCAGACCAAACACAGCGTGTGGACGCCCTTGACCTTTGCGGTCAGCCGGCATGTCTGTGTAGTCCAAGCCTGCCAATCTCCGGTCGGCGGGGCCGCGCAGGTTCCGATCAGTTTGCCCCGGGGAGTGTCCAGATGCAGTTCGATCGCGCCGCCCGGCCCTCCGCTGGCGGTGCGGACGATGAACTCGGTCTTGCGCGTAAAATCAACGCCGGCGTAGGAAAGCGAGTCCCCCTGGGAGATTGAGCCGACGTTCCGGCCGCTTTCGCGGCAATCTTCGGTTTTGAGGCCGCCGTGAGAATCCGTAAAGCTTGCGGCGAGCGTGGGAACGACGAGCGTGCGGCCGGCGTAGGGGCGGCAGAGCGGGTCGCCGACGCAGACGCCTTCCCAGCCGATGTATTTGGTTGCGGCGTAGAAGCTTTCGGCCATCGTGTAGCCCGACAGGTAGTGCGTCAGATCAATGGTCGGCGACGAGATGCCGTCGAGGATCGGCTCGCCGGCGTAGCCCTGGATGCAGGTGGCGCCGTGGGCGATCAGGTCCGCGATCAGCGACTGGCCGCCCGAGGTCGGCAGGAACGTGCGGGCGCCCGTGGACACAGCAGTATCGACCATCGAACCCGGGGCGAAACGGAGCGATTGGTAAGCATCCCCGTCGTAGTGGCTGTCGTTGCTGCCGTACGAGAAGTATCCCAGCAGGTCCGTCTTATTTCCGATGAACTTCTGTGTCAGGTCGGTGGAATGGTGAACGCCCGACGCCTCCAGGATATCGTTCATGCGCAGCATGTCGCCAAACCAATCGCCCCAGGGCTCTTCCTCCGTGACATTCAGGCTGGGGATCGCCAGCGGAAACTTCGTCTTGTCGCCCAGGCCGAAGTCCGGCTGGATGTCAAAAAGAATGTCGCCTTTACCAACCCCGCTCTCTGCTTCGAGCGCCTGCGTGACCAGCCCCATGGCGTCCGCCTGCGTGTAGCCGTCCAGCCGGGTCACGAGATATCCGCCAAACTTCGCGTGCGAGAATGGCTCCGACGTATGATAGTATCGGTTCACCCAGCCGGTTCCCACCGTGCCCGATCCCGCAAGGTTTGCCTTGAGCGCGCCGGGAATTCGTGGGTAATCGATGGCCGCCAAATAGCTATCGAGCGACGGCATCATCGGCCCCTGCCCGCCTTCCCGCTCGCCGGTTTCTCCATCGCGGATACGAACGGGAACGCCCTTGGTCAGCACAATAAAATCGATCTTCTTATGCTTCGCCAAGTAGCGGCTGACAGGATCTGCGATTTGCGCCGTGTAATCGCCGATCGAAATCGTCTCGTTCTCCGTCTTCACCGCCGAATCGATGCACTGGACGGCGACGACGTTTTTGATATGCCGCTTCGCCTCATAATCCTTCGCCACCGCCGTGGAGATCGGGCTTGCGGCGTTGTAGACGAGCAGCACCTCGCTCGGCTTTCTTTGCGCGTGAACCGGGGCGCAGATCGCGATTGTGGCGGTGATGACGAGGACGAAATTGCGAACAGAGGATATCATGGAGCGTTGCAAACCTTTCGTTGGCCGGGCGCATATACTCTATGGTTATATTGCGCCCGGCCAATCGTATTTCCTCCTTTAGGGTGTAAAGCCGATATTGCCGAAACCGCTGGTCGAGAAGTTCGCGGCGGGCGCGTTCTTGGTGTAGGCGGGCTGGCCGGCATTCAGGCCCTGCACGATGTCGTCGATGAACGAGGCGTTCCCATGCGCGCCGGCGTCGATGACGATTCCGGCGAGGCCGGGCGACGCGATGTTGTTGTAGTAAATGCCCATGTTTGTTCCAGAGTAGACATTCATGCCGTCGAACATCGACCCCGAGATCGTGTTGCCGCAGACCGTGACGTTCTGCACGGACGAAGTCGTTCCCGAGACGCCGACGCCCATGCCGGGGAACTTGATCGCGTAGCCGTAGCTGCCGCCGCGCAGGATCGTGTTGCCTTCGATATAGGCCGTCAGGAGCGAGCCCGGCGAGCCGTTGCCCGCGAAGACGCCGACGCTGATCCCGTACTCCTTGACGGAATCGGTGCAGAGGTTATTCGCGACGAAGTCGTTGGTCCCTCCATAAATACCGATGTTGTTCGCCCACCAGGGCGCCACGACGGTGTTGTTCAGAACCGTGATCGAGGTCATCTGCTGCGAAGTTGAGTCGTCGTTGATCGCAATGCCGTCGTCGCCCGAACCACGGACGAAATTGTTTTGGGCGGTCAGGTTGTTGCCGACATTGTTGGTGTTGCCGTTGTTCAGGTTGATCCCGTCGGCCCAGGTGTTGCCGAGGCGACAGTTCTGGACAAGACCGTTCGTTCCATCCGCCCAGACGCCCGCGCCCTCATGCTGGATCCAAAGGCTGTCGATCAGCCAGTTGCTTCCCTTGATATTGATCGCGCCGCCGTTGCCGCCGGCCGCGTTATTGGACACGGCGTTGCCGTCGATCGCGAAGTTTTTGAGCGTGCAGGAATTTGGCTGGATCACATTGTTGGTGGAAGCGGCGGGAAGGGTGGGGTTGTAGTAGATCGTGCTGTACCACATGCCCGCGCCCTGGATCGTGATCCCATTCGCCGACAGGCCCGACGTTCCATTCAGATAGAATACGCCCGTGGGGATCCAGACGCTTTTGCCTTGTGTCTGCGCGTCATTAATACAATTTTGGATCGCCGTGCGGCTGTCCACGCCGCTGTTGTTCGCCACCGCGCCGTAACTGGCGATGCTGAGCGAGTTCGCCGGCTGCGTCAGAGCGGCCGGGGGCGCTTCCAGATCGACGACATCGACATTATAGTAAGACGCTGAGTTCGCCGCGTCTTTCTGAAGTGTGATCGTGCTGCCCGGAGTCACAGCCGCTCCACTGATAAAGGTATGCGCCTCATCCCAAAAGACGTGAGGATTGCCCGACGACGGCGTTTGATTGAAGCCGTCATAGTTGGCGTCCGTCTCATACACCCAGGTCTGCTTGGAGTTGACGGCGATCGTCTGCCGGAACGCGCCGTTCACATAAAGATTGAGCGTGGACGTAATCCCGCCGCCGCCCACCGAATCCGGGATTGAGTACCGCACGTTGAGGGCGCTGACGTTTTGGCCGGTGTTATTGGTCCAGCGCACATACTGCCCATTCGCCGCGAGATGCGCGTAGGCGTGCCCCGACGCTTCCAATTGCGGGCTGGTGAACTTGGTGGTCGGCGCCGATGTCAGCGCAACGCTTGTCGCGCCGCCGCCCAGGGTCGCCGTTTCGGCCTCGTAACTCGTAAACGGGGTCGCGGCGCCGATCTGCACGGGGGTGATCAGCCACTGCTGGTTCGTGTTCCCGGCGATGGCGTCCCATTGGTAGACGACGGTTCCGTTCGAAGTCGATCCGGAGTTGTCGAGCGCCTTGCCGCTGGAGGCGCAGACCAATTGATAGTATCCGCCGCCGGCGCTGGTAATGGTCCACGCCTGATTGGTATTGCTGGTGGACGACGTGTACTGCTTCACCACAGCGCCATTGGCCGTCGATCCGCCGTTGTCCAGCGCCATGCCGCTAGTCGCCGAGATCAGCTGCCACTTGCCGCCCGCCAGGCTGATGAACCGCCACTGCTGGTTTGCGTTGCCCGGCGCATTCGACCACTGGCCCATATTCGCGCTCAGCGTCACCGACCCGCCGTTGTCCAGATAGTTTCCGCCCGTCTTGCAAGCCAATCGATACAAAACGCCCGAACTGAACTGCGCCCGCGCCGGCGCGGCGAAGAACACGGATGCGGCGGCGATCGCGCCAACGCACCACAGGATTGCAATAATTCTCTTCACAGCATCACTCCTTTGTCGACAGAACTGCCTCTGAATACTTCGCGCACGGAAAGCCGCGCACGGGCGCGCCGCCGCGACCAATTCTAAATTGCAATCAAAGCAACAAGACCGGATATAATATCCAGAGCCCAGATACGAAAATCCGGGCAAGCTCATTATACTCTAGAGTTATTCATGTGTCAAGAAGAATATTGGAGATCGACGATGACCGTCACGCTGGAACTGACCGAGGAAGAATTGGCGCTGCTGGAGAGCCGCGCGCGCTCCGAAGGCGTGAGCCGCGAAGGCCTCCTGCGCCGCCTGATCGCCCAGCTCGCGCCTGCGCAGCCGCCGCGCGCCACGGCCTCCCAGATCAGCACGCTGCGCGGCGAAGCGCCTACCGACGATCCCGAGGAAATCGCCGAGCGTGAGCGCGAGCACGAAGAGATGCAAAACAACATCGCCCGCTGGCGCGCGGAGCAGGGGCGGCGGTGAATTCAGAGAGCCGATGAATTCAGTCGTTCCCGACCGATGACTTTGCCTGCCGGGAATTGTCCTAGAAAGAGAACGCACACCGCGTGAAGGGACAATTTTCCAATGCAGCTTGAGAACAAGAATGTCGTGGTGATCGGCGGAAGCCGTGGGCTGGGCCGGGTGATCGTGCGGACGGCGAAGGACGAAGGGGCGAAGGTGCTGGCCGTCGGGCGGCGGCCCGATTCGCTGGGGGAGACCGCGAGAGAGGTTTCGGGCGTCCAAACTCTGTCGCTGGACGCGACACACGAAGATGCGCCGGACCGTGTCTTCGAGGCCATGCGGCCGGATGTGCTGGTGCTATGCGCCGGCGCAATCCCAAGCATCGGGCCAATCCACGAGCAGACGTGGGACGAGTTTTCGCGCAATTGGAACACCGATGTTCGCTTGTCCTTTCTGTTCTGCCGAGCCGCGCTGCGCGCGCCTCTGGCGCCCGGCGCGATGGTGATCCTGGTTTCGAGCGGAGCGGCTGTCGGTGGGTCGACCATTTCGGGCGGCTATGCGGGAGCGAAACGGATGCAGATGTTTATGGCGGATTACTGCCAGAGCGAAGCGGACCGCGCGGATTTGGGCATAAAATTCGTGGCGCTGGCGCCGGGGCGCCTCATGCCCGAAACGGAGATCGGAAAGGCGGGCGTGGCGGGATACGCATCGCGTTTGGGAATCTCCGAAGCCGACTTTATTCAGGGCATGGATTTCCCTCTGACGCTCCAGGATTATGCGAATGCGCTGGTTGGGATCATGACGAATCCGACCGAGCGAACTGGCGGCGTGTTTGTCGTCTCCGGAAAGGGAGTGGAGCCATACCCAGCGCCATGACGGATCGCGACGTGTTTCAAGACCTGACGGAGCGGCATCGGCCCGCGCTGCACCTGCACTGCTATCGGATGCTGGGGTCGCTCCACGACGCCGAAGACTGTGTTCAGGAGACATACCTGCGCGCCTGGACGGGCTTCGCCCAGTACACAGGCGCCGGGGCGGCGCGCGGCTGGCTCTATCGGATCGCGACCAACACCTGCCTCAACGCCCTGTCACGCCGCGCCCGCACGCGCCGCGTCCTGCCCGAGGTTCTCGGCCCGCCTGCCCATGGGATGCCCATGGGCGGCGCGGCGATGGAGATTTCCTGGCTGGAGCCGTATCCCGATCGCCTTTGGGAGAGCGTCGCCGACGCGGCGCCGGGACCGCACGCGCGTTATGAAATGCGCGAGTCCGTCGAGCTCGCGTTCATCGCCGCGATCCAGTATCTCCCCGCGCGCCAGCGCGCCGCGCTGCTGCTGTGTGATGTCCTGGGCTGGCCGGCGTCGGAAACAGCCGCACTGCTCGAAGCGTCCACCACCGCCGTCAACAGCGCCCTGCAGCGCGCCCGCGCGACACTCGCCAAATCGATGCCGGCCGAGCAGCGCGCCGTCTCCGCGCCCAGCGCCTCCCAAAACGCGCTGCTCGATCGGTACATGGAGGCATGGGAGATCAAAGACCTGGACAAATTCGCCGCCGTTCTCCGAGAAGACGCCGTTCTCAGCATGCCGCCATGGACCGAATGGTACTTTGGAAAGGGCGCCATCCGAGCGTTCATCTCCTGGGCCTGGACCTCCAAATCCTACGGAGCCTTTCGGCTCGTTCAGACTTCGGCAAACGGCCGTCCCGCGTTCGCCATCTACGTTCGCGGCAAAGAGCCAGACGCGCCCTGGCGCCCGCACTCGATTCAGGTGCTCGACATCCAAGACAATACAATCGCGAAGATTACTACGTTTGTGCCGCCGACCGGCGCGGGTCTGTTTCCGGCGTTCGGAATGGGGTCAATCTAACGCAAAAATTCCAAAATCACTATTATGTGGTACGATTATGATAGAGAGCAATCGACCGGAGATACCTTATGTCGCAAGCCAAAGTCATTGATGGAACCGATCAGGAATTGACAAATCTTCTGATGAGCGGCGCATTTGCCGGCCACAAATTGCGTCTGATCGTCGATCCGGAAGAAGAAGATTCAATCGCCGATCTTCCTGAGCCTCCATTCGCCATTCATAGCCGTGAACAGATTATCGAACTTCTTCAAGCTTCCATTCGATTGCCTGCACATCCGGTCACTGAAGAGACTTGGGAACGACGAGCCAAAATCGCTGCCCGCAACGCCTCCGTCCAATGAGATTAAAGATTATTGAGTCGGAAGCAAGCGTATCCTCCATGGAGCGCGAAACATCCGACGTATTTTCAGCTAAACGATATCTCTACCGATCAGTCACGAACCTATTTCACCATGCCACTCCTCGAAGTCACCAATCTCACCAAGCATTATCCTCTTTCTCGCCAGACGGGGCCGTTCACGCATGTCGTGGATCAGGTCCGCGCCGTTGATGGGGTCGATCTGACTCTCAATCCAGCAGAGACTCTGGGCTTGGTCGGGGAATCGGGGTGCGGGAAGTCGACGCTTGGGCGATGTATTTTGCGCTTGATCGAGCCGACAGGCGGGACGGTCGTGTTCGCAGGCGAGGATGTTTTGACGTGGCCGCGCGAGACGTTGCGACGCAACCGGACGCAGATGCAGATTGTGTTTCAGGATCCGTTCGCGTCGCTGGACCCACGGCAGAATGTCGGCGCGATCTTGTCCGAGCCGCTGCTGGCGCACAAGATCGTACCGAAATCGGAAGTGAAGGCCGAGGTGTCTCGGCTGCTGGGGCTGGTGGGGCTTCCCGCCGAATCGATCTCGCGTTATCCACATGAGTTCAGCGGCGGTCAGCGGCAGCGGATCGGGATCGCGCGGGCGCTCGCGCTGCGCCCGAAGCTGATCGTCGCCGACGAGCCGGTGAGCGCGCTTGATGTCTCGATCCGAGCGCAGATTTTGGATCTGTTCCAGAAGGTTCAGCGAGACATGGGCGTCGCGCTGATCTTTATCGCACACGACCTGGGCGCCGTGCGTCAGGTCAGCGACCGCGTGGCGGTGATGTACGTCGGGAAGATGGTCGAACTCGCGCCGACGATCGAGCTGTACGCGGAACCGTTGCACCCGTACACCGAGGCGCTGCTGTCGGCGGTGCCGAAGCCGGACCCCGCCAAGCGCAAACGGCGTGTCCTCCTGCGCGGCGAGGTGGCCGATGCCGCCGACCCGCCG
>JAOQAA010000688.1 GCA_025963815.1 Capsulimonas sp. | reverse complement strand
CAGTCACGCATCACATCGTCTTTGACGGATTCCCAGTCGGAGCGCAGGGGGACGCGGCGGCTGCGGCCGAGGTCGGCGGCGAGTTTTGGGCTGTGGGCGTCGCGGATCTTGCGGCGGTAGGCGGCGTCTTCGAACTTTTGCGCCTGGAAGTAGTGCTCAGTGGTCGGCCACCATTCACCGTCGATTTTTACGCCATATAGGGCGAAGTTGGAGAACTCTCCGTAGGGTTCGCGTGTTGAGTAGAAGTAGAGAGGCATAGTTTTGTCACACTCGCTGTCACAGTTGTGACAACAATTTACCCGAAGACGCCGCCAAAGCGCGAATTTTTCTGGCGAGTAGACGCCTAGACGGAACACAGTGTGACACTGTCACAGTTTTCGACGTCGGAGCGCCGCCCAAGGCTCACTCCCGCGCAGCGGATGCTGCAAATCGAGACGATCTACTATGAGCCGGGCGCAGTCGAAAGACTGCGTGGCCGAGAAGTGTTAGATCGCTTTCCCGATGCGGCGAAAATCGAAGTTGCTTCCCATCGTGATATCCCTGGTCTTTATGGAAATGAGGGGCGGGTCCGCGAATGGGTGCACACCAAGCGCGGCACGCTCGTACTGGGAGTGCGTAAGACGATGCCGGTGCGCGTCAACGGGCGCAGCGCGGACTTTATCGCGCCGGGGCAGGCGAGCGGCTGCGCGATGGCCTGCGCTTATTGCTATGTGCCCAGGCATAAAGGCTTCGCCAATCCCATCACTTTATTCGTCAATATTGAAGATATCAATGCGGCGATTGCGCGGCACTCCGTCTCGCAGGGCTTCAAATGGGAACCGAGCCAGACCGATCCTGAGCTGTGGGTGTATGACATCGGCGAAAACAGCGACTGTTCCGTGGACGCGCTTTTGTCGGACAACATCAAGGATCAGGTCACGTTCTTTCGGACGCTTCCCGGCGCGAAGGCGACCTGGGCCACGAAGTTTGTCAACCGCGAATTACTGGATTACGACCCGCAGGGCAAGACGCGTATCCGTTTTAGTCTGATGCCCGAATCGATCGCGAGGGTGGTGGATGTGCGCACGTCGTCGATGGCTGAGAGGATCGCCGCCGTGAACGACTTCGTGGAGGCCGGCTATGAAGTCCATCTCAATTTCTCGCCGGTGATCGTCGCCGAGAACTGGCTTTCGCTCTACTCGGAACTGTTCGAGCAAATCGCCGCCGCGCTGTCGCCGCGCGCCAAGGCGCAGCTGGCCGCCGAGTGCATTTTCCTGACGCACAATGAAGGGCTGCACAACGTCAACCTGGGCTGGCATCCAAAGGGAGAGGAGCTATTGTGGCGTCCCGATCTTCAGGAAACCAAACGTTCAGAGATGGGCGGCGTGAATGTCCGGTATCGCACTGGGATAAAGGGACGGATGGTGAGTGAGTTCACCGCTTTGATGGCCAGGAAAATGCCGTACTGCCGAATGCGATACGCGTTTTGAGGGATGCCGGCTTCTCCCAGCGATGATCGCCGGGAGAAGCCGCCTCGGGGTTATTCTTGTGGGACGGTCGGCTGAAGGATGCCGGCGAACGCGGAGCGGTGGCTGTATGCGAGCAGGCACCAGAGAACTGTCGCGAAGAGGCCCGGGCCGATCCCTTTCACATCCATCAACGCGTGATACAGCAGAATATTGACCAGGACGGGAGCGATAATCGTGAGCGCCAGCGGCGCGTAGCGGTTTATCAAAAACAGAATGCCCGCGATGAGCTGGATCGCAAATATGAACGTGAAATAGTGAGACATCGCCAGGGCGCCTAGAAATTGGCCGGCCAGTCCGGCGGGCGGGGGCGGCTGGTGGATAAAATGCAGAAAGCCGTTGAGCCCGAAGACGACAAACATAATGCCGAGCAGGATTCGCGCGACGAGAGCAGTGATTTTCATGGAATGAGTTTCCTTTGGCGTAACAAACTGTTGCCGCACAACACTTGTTGAATATGCGACAGATGTTGTATAGTACTCATTGTTGCGTATCCATTCAATGATCAAAAATGGCGTTCTGTCGCATAAGCGACGGAATTGCTAATCTGTTGGGAAAAAAAGATGGCTGAGCGCGTATTTCTGATCCTCCATGGCCGTGGCGGCAATGCGGTCGACCATTGGCAAAACCATCTGGCGCGTGGCCTTGCCGATGCGGGCGTCGACGTTAGGTATCCACGGTTTCCCGCCCCCGACGATCCCGATCTCACGGATTGGCTGCACACGCTTCGCGAGGCGCTGAGCCAGATTTCTTCCGATGCAATGCTGACGGTTGTCGCGCACTCGCTGGGGAGCATCCTGTGGATGCATCACGCTGCATCGCGGCAAGGGCTAAAGGCAGACCGGGTGCTGCTGGTGGCGCCGCCGTATATCGTCCAGGAAATACCTCTCTCGGGACAGCCTTTGGGAACGGCAAAGTTTTATCCGCCGCCGATGAGCTGGGAGGGGATCGCGGAGTCGGGGCGTGAGACGACGATCGTTGCTTCCGATACGGATGACTTTGCGACATTTTTCCAAACGGAAGCTTACGCGGCGGCCCTTCGTGTTCCGATTTACAAACTTCCTGTCGCTGGGCATATTTCGCCCTACTATGGATATGGGGAATGGCCGTGGGTATTCGAATGGGCGCTCGGCCGCGTCGCACTGCCGCCGAAGCCCAATAAATAAGGCGCGCTGCCTCTTCGTTCTGGTCGCGAAGAGGCGGTGCGTGAAAAATTCTCTAGAAAATGTGAGCATCATAACCAACGCCGCCTGGCAAGCATGAGAGATTCATGATACAATAAGAATGATCGCGCCGGAGCTTTAGGCGCCCCGAAACTCCGTACGAAATTTTGCCTCATTCATCGCCACGCAGGAAAGGTTATTCTCCTTGCTTACGGAACAAAGTGGGACTTCCACTCAACAGGATGTCCTTAGTACATTTGTCAACGTCAAATTTGGCATCGTCGGCCGCACGGTCTCCACAAAGGACGATCCCAACACCTCCGGCCTCTTTCATTTCTGGCTTTCTCGTCACGCCGTCGAAGTCGGGACGATTGAGATTGGAAGTATTATCGCGGCGTACGCTGACGATGGCCGCGAGCTGACGTTCGGTACGGTTCAGGAGATGCGCTCGTACAGTGAGGCCGAGAGCTTTACCGCGGACTTCGCCATCCATGACTATGGACAGCCCTACGCCATGATCGGAGGCGAGCAAGCGGAAGTGGTTGTCGCCACCTGCGCCGTGATCCGCAATCTTTCCTCGCGCACGCGTCCGATCGGACGCTGCCGAGTTTACTTCCCCAGCCCGCGCGGCATTCAGTTCGCTTTCGGCATCGTGGACGCACAGGGACACTGGGCCTCCAGCGGCGCAGCTATTCCGATCGGTATCTTCGAGAATGGGGATGGCACCATCGCGCCGGTCAGCGTGGATGAAAACTTCCTGGTCGGGCCGGAAGCCGCCCACCTCAGCGTCTCGGGCATCTCGGGCCTCGCCTGTAAGACAAGCGCTTTGCAATTCGCTTTAAAATCCTTGCAGCGGCACACACGCAAAAAGATTGCTGTTGTGGTGATGAACGTCAAAAGCAAGGACCTGCTTTACATCGATCAGATCAATACGCGCTTGCAGCAGGATCGTTGGTCACAGCAGGTCTATGAAAACCTGGACATTCCGATCCAGGCCTTCGTGGACGCAAGGTTCTTCGCGCCCTCGCATCCGAAGAACCGTAATATGACCCAGAGCCTGCGCACCCTCCCCACGGAGAGCTACCGCTGGGATCTGAAGATGCTCTACGACGATATCCCCTCGCTCTTTCACGCCTCCGAGTGGGACGATAATATTGAAGGCGCCTGGTACGTGGTCCGGGAGGAGATTGAGCGCGGCCGCATCATCACCTACTCGGATATGATTATCTGGATCGACAAACTGCTCTCGACCTCGGGTCTGACGGAGTGGCCGCGCGGGTATACGTCGGCGACCTGGTTCAAATTAAAGGGACACCTGAAGCGGTTTACGCTGATGTACCGAGGGTTGATCGAGACCGATGAAGAAGGACGCGATATCCCGTGGAATCGCATTGGCCATGGCGACATGTACGTGGTCGATATCCAGATGCTCTCTCAGGGCGGCCAGAAACTGGTGTTCAGCCGGACGATCCAGGCAATCACGCAGCAGCTGGAAACGCGCAAGGGAGACCTGGATGCAGTTGTCGTCTTCGTGGACGAGTTGAACAAATTCGCCCCAGCGGCGCTGGATCGCACCCCGCTGAAGACGAAGCTGGTCGAGGTAACGGCGCGCGGCCGCAGCTTAGGGCTCGTCTTGTTCGGCGCACAGCAGTTCGCGTCTTCCGTCGAGAAAGAGATCGTGGAGAACAGCTCCACCTTTATGTTCGGCCGCACGGAAAGCACGGAGATGCGGATGCCGAATTACTCCGGCTTCAGTCCTGAGATCAAGACCAAGCTGACGATGCTTCCCCAGGGGCAGCTCCTGGTGAAGTTTCCAAAGTTTCCGCAGCCGATCTTCGTCAAATTCCCATATCCGCCCGCGCTCCCCGGCGATGATTATGTCGAACCTGGGGCATAGATTTTCGAAATTCTCATTGGGAGCCTAGCGGCCGATTTGGTCGCTAGGCTCCCGATATTGTTTTGAAGCTGGCTATTTCGCGATCGTGGCGGTGAGGAACTGCTTGAGTGCGATCTCGGTTCCCCAGGAACCGCCGTGCTCACTGCTGATCTTAACCATTCCATCCGCCGTGGCGGTTCGCGCCCAATCGCGCTGCAGCTCGCAGAGAACGCCGATCCAGCTCACGGGCTGCGCTCCTGCCTGATAGACTCTTTGCAGGGCCGTTTCGTGCGCCGTGACCGATGTGCCGGCGACTGCGTCGGCGACGGCGAATACTTCAAACCCTTCGCGAAGAGCGTCCAGCGCGGGAAACGCCAGGCACACTTCCGTCCAAAGGGCTCCCATAATGAGCTTCTTGCGGCCGGTAGCCCGCACGGCGGCAACGAAGTCGCTATCCTCCCACGCATTAATGCTGGTCCGATCGATCCCGGTCACGCCGGGCAATGCGTCCCGAAGCGCGGGGACGGTGTCGGGGTTCGCGCCGCTCGCGACGCCGACTGTCGACAGCACGATAGGAAGGCCAAAGAGTTTTGCCGTTTTCGCGAGCGCCACGACATTGGCGAGCAGAAGACCACTGTCCATGGAACGAACGGTGTTGAACTGAGGCGCCTGATAGTCAATGAGAACGAGCGCCGCGTTTTCCGAGGTGAGCAATGCGTCCGTGATCGGATCGCGCTGAATTTGACTTGCCATGGGTTTCTCCTGATTGAAAGTGGTGAGAGCGCCGTGCGCTTACATATCGTGCTTGTTCATGTGGGGCGAGGCGTGAGGGGATTTCACGAAACTAACTCCAGAGGGACCATAACCCGTGATCTCGACGATTACGGGGCCATGCGTCATAGCAAAGTGGTTTGCGTGGGCCGGTTCGGCGTAGACGCTGCCGGCGGGCAGACGTTTGACTTTGCCGGCGTCGAACTTGGAGCCATATCCAAAGTACCAAGTCCCTGAAATGACCGTCGCCATACGATCGTCTGGATGAGAATGTGCGGCGATCCGCGCATGGGGGCCGACTTTCAGAAGGATTGTGTAAAGCCCCTTCTGAGATGGATCGCCCCGGAGGACGACTTCCTGGACAAGCGGATTGCGTGACGAGCCGGTTTGGGACGGCAAGCGTGAGTGCGCCGCTTTCACTTCCGCCGGATTCAAGCGCAATTGGCCTGCGGATGATGGGGATTGCGCGGATACGCTCAGCGGTGGAAATACGAGGGAGAGCAGCGCGATCGTTGGCGACAGCCAAGTGGCGCGTCGTTTGTGGGGTGGTGTCAGCATCTAAGTCCTCCTGATCTTGAAGTTCTGAAGCGAACCTATTATCACAGGTGAACCATTATGGCGGCGTTAGATCTGGTTCTTGTTCTTTCTCCGCGAGCCGCTTTGCGGGCAAAGCGGCTCACGTGTCATCGCGAAAGGACGACTCCAACACCTCCGGGCTCTTTCATTTCTAGCTCTCTCGTCACGCTGTCGAAGTCGGGACGATTGAGATCGGAATCATTATCGCCGCCTACGCCGGTTTCAGCCCAGAGATCAAAGCCAAACTGACGATGCTTCCCCAAGGACAGCTCCTGGTGAAGTTTCCAAAGTTTCCGCAGCCGATCTTCGTCAAATTCCCATATCCGCCCGCGCTTCCGGGAGATGATTACGTGGAGCCGGGAGGGCAGCTCCGAGCATTTTTGCAGCCCAAACGCCATTCGCTTTTTGACGAAAGCGAATGGCGTTTTTTTGCCGGCTCCATAAAAATACTGGGTCGTACAGGACCATATGTTAATCCTTGGCCGCTTATCAGTGTTATAATATTCGTAACAAAAGCGCCGGACTACTATTATGAACATCAAATCAAGGGCATTCTTTTCCGCAATCACTTGTGCGACCTTCGTACTGCTCATGCTCGTCGCTCGCTGCGGAGCGGCGACCACGTACTTTGTGTCTCCCACGGGAAACGACAACAACGTGGGAACACAGTCTGCTCCTTTGAAGACAATTGCCGTTGCCGTCAACAACGCTGTTTCCGGTGATACAGTCGTTCTTGAGGATGGCGTATTTTCCGGCCCTGGAAACGTCAATATCAATCCGGGAGGCCGCACGCTTACTTTCACTTCCCAGCATGGACCGACCAAATCCATTATCGACTGCGCAGGCATTGCCTACGCTTTCCACATGTCCAATGGTGAGGGGCAAAATGGCTTCCCAGCGATCATTGAAAATCTGACAATTACGAACGGAGCAGTGGACCCCAGCGGAGGCGTCATCAGTAATCGATCGTGCATTCTATCGATAGTCAACTGTGTTATTACCAATCTAGTCCCCAAGCCCATCGTTTTTGGGTTTGGCCCTTCTGGCGCTGTTAGCAGTAATTACCCGGGTGCATTGACAAAAATTTCGGGATGTACGTTTTCGGGTAACTCGGATCCCTATGGAGCTACCATTAACAATTCCGGCGAGATGGTTATATCCAACTGTACATTTTCTAATAACGGCAGTTATCGATCAACCATCGATAGTTCCGGAAATTTAACGGTAACCGGCAGTCTATTTGTCAATAACCGAGGTACCGGAATTTATGAGTCAAGCTCTGATAGGTCCAAGACGACGACGCTGAGAGTTGATTCTACGCGTATTTTCAACTGTTCCAACGGAGCGATTGTCGTCTATTGTGATTATCTCAATGTCACTCGCTCAGTCTTTTCAGGCAACTCGGCAGACTACGGAGCGGCGATTTGTGGATACTCCACAGCCCGGGTCTCGGGTTGCATGTTTAGCCTTAACAAAGCAGCGTTATCCGGCGGAGCGGTCGTTCTTGGTGGTCAAGCGGCTCTTGATAACGATGTCTTTGTGGGAAACACCGTTTCAGGCGGCTCGGGTGGAGCTATTGGCTGCAACAATAGCAGTAATGTTGACGGCAGTAATCTGAATATTTTGTTCTGCACGTTTTTTAACAACAGCGCATCGATCGCCAACGGAGCGGTTTTCGCAACGCCAACGACGACTGTTGTTAATAGCATCCTATTTCGAGATATAGCCCCAGTCAACAGTGAAATCAACAACTTGGCGAAGGTGACATATTCCAATGTCCAATATGGTTATGGCGGCGCTGGGAATATTAAAATCGATCCCTTGTTCATGAATGCGGCTGGCGGCGATTTTCATCTTATGGCGGCGTCGCCATGTGTGCATTCGGGAGTCACTGTCAACGGCGTCACAGCCGACATTACCGGTTTTACTCATCCGTCGCCGCCGAGCATGGGCGCTTACGATGTTCCGTTCCCCGCGCCGGCAATTACTTCCTTCACTCCTGCATCTGGGGCCGTGGGAACGAGCGTTACGATCACGGGCTCCAATCTGGCGGGAGCATCGTCGGTAACGTTTAATGGAGCGCCGGCGACATCCGTGACGGTAATTTCCCCGTTATCGGTCAAAGCGATAGTTCCTGCAGGCGCCACTACCGGCAAAATCAATGTGAAGACTGGGGGAGGCGCAGCGGCTTCCGCATCGAACTTTGTTGTGCCGGCAACACTCTCCTCGTTCGCGCCGGCTTCGGGATCGATTGGGACAAAGATCACGATCATCGGAACCAACCTCACCGGAACCAGTTCGGTGAAGATCAATGGCGTGGCGGCAGCCTCCGTGACAGTAGCGTCGCCGACTTCCGTGACAGCGGTTGTCGCCGCCGGAACGACCTCTGGAACGATCGCCGTAACGACAGCAGGGCTGACCGCGACAACCTTGGGAGCCTTTACGGTAACCCCTCCTGCGCCGACAGTCACATCGTTCACGCCGGCTTCCGGAACGCCTGGAACAGTCGTGATGATTGCCGGAACGAACTTCACGGCAGGTTCGTCGATCAAATTCAATGGGGTTGCCGCAGCGGCGGTGACGGTGGTTTCGGCGGCCTCGCTGAAGGCGACCGTTCCCGCAGGCGCGACTACCGGCAAGATCGGCGTCACGACGGCGGGAGGAACCGCGCCGAGCGCGGCGAACTTCACGGTGATTCCTTTGCCGCCGACAATTACGTCGTTTACGCCTGCCTCGGGGCCCGTCGGTACGAAGGTAACGATTACGGGTACAAACCTGACCGGAACTTCCGGCGTGACCATTCATGGTTTGGCGGCGACATCGGTAACCGGACTGTCGCCGACTGCGGTGACGGCCATCGTCGCCGCCGGCGCGACTACAGGAACGATCACGGTGACGGCGCCCGGCGGAGTGACGACGAGCGCGTCATCCTTTATCGTGACGGCTTCCGCTCCGATCGTGACATCCTTTTCGCCGGTCTCAGGACCGGCTGGAACAGTCGTGACGATTATCGGTGCGAACTTCGCGGGCGCGTCCGTGACTTTCAACGGCAAGGCGGCTGCGGCGGTAACAGTTGTTTCGGCGACTTCGGTAAAGGCGACCGTTCCGGCGGGCGCGACCAGCGGCCAGATCGGCGTAACGACCTCGGGCGGTTCCGCAGCGAGCGGAGCGAGCTTCACTGTATTGGCGTCGCCGCCCACGATCACCTCCTTCACCCCGCTCTTCGGACCTGTCGGCACGAAAGTGACAATTGCGGGAACCAACCTGACCGGGACTTCATCCGTGAAGATCAACGGATTTGCAGCCACGTCGGTTTCAGTCCTATCGGCGACTTCCATGACGGCGATTGTCGCCGCCGGGACGACCACGGGAACCGTGTCGATCACCACCCCAGGAGGAATAGCGACAAGCGCGGCTTCGTTCACGGTGACGCCGTCGGCGCCGACAATATCCTCGTTTCTGCCGGCGATGGGAGACGTGGGGATGAGGATTACGATCAGCGGCGCTAACCTCACGGGGGCTTCCTCCGTGAAGGTCGGCGGAGTTGCGGCGACTTCCGTGACGGTCGTTTCTTCCACGTCCGTAACGGCGATCGTCGCCGCGGATTCGGTCACTGGGAGCATCTCGATTACCACGCCGGGCGGGACCGCTGCAAGCGCGTCCGAATACACGGTGACGTCGCCCTCGAAAATCACGTCCTTCTCGCCGCAGTCCGGCTCTATCGGGACTCTGATTACGATCTACGGTGTGGCGCTGGCCGGCGCCACCTCCGTATATGTCAACGGCGTACCAGCGACGAACTTTGTCGTGATAGGGCCAAGCGCCGTAATGGTGCGATTGGGACCAGGTTCTACTTCGGGCAAGGTCTCCGTGGTCACGCAGCTCGGAACCGGGGTCAGCACAGCTTCGTTCACTGTGACCGCGCAGTAGCTTTCCGCGCAATCGAAAAACTCCCTGCCTCTTGGAGTTATTAAAGAGACAGGGCGAATTCGTTTGGGGAACGGTTTCGAGAGGACTTAGCTCAGCGCGCGCCCCACGAGCGCCAGGGCCTCCGCCGGCAGGTCAAGTTTGAGGGCGGCCTCATGGCCGGCGTCGGACATCTTCTTCCATGTCTTACGCACGATATCGATCACCTTCTCGTCGTCGTGTTTGGCGGCGAAGTCGGCGAAGTAATCCTGAAGGAAGACGAGACAGATGACGTCTTCGAGGGTTTTCATCTCGGGGTCGCCGCTTAGGTTTTCTTTGCGAAGAAGGCTTTGGACGCGCGCGATGACATCGCTGTCGTAGCTGACGTCCTGGAGAACGGCCCCGGCGATTTCGGCGTGGTGTTTTTTGAGGTCGGTGCGCCACCTGAGGTAGCCGGTGCGGTCCATCGGGTAATTGGAGCGGGGACTGGCCCAGCGCTGGATGTGCTGGCTGCGCGCGGCGAGCTGCAGCGCGGCGGAGGCGTTCGGAGCGAATTGCTCCAATTGCCGCGTCATGCGCTGTGCATAGAGAAGCTCGCGCGGATGGGCTGCGCCGTCGATGATGTCGTGATTCGGATCTTCGGCGTTTATGGCGTCGAAGCGCTCGAACGCGGCCTGCAGGCGTTCGTTATCGGTCATAATATCTCTCCCGGCGTTCTTATTCCGCGTCCGGCGGGCGCTCTCCTGCTTGGAGCGCTGCGCCGGGCGCGAATGCCAAAGAGATTATTTGGTTCCGGAGTCGATATCGTAGACGATCGTGACGTCCGCCGTGACGACAATCTCCTGCGGAACGATCGGCGTGGTCTCGGCCGCATCCGACGCCCCGGCGCGCATGTTGAACATGACCGGCTGGTACGTCGGCGCGCCGCCTTCGTCCAGACTGATCAAGCGGCCCAGACTGACGCCGGAAGCGCCCGCCATCAGGTCGGCTTTGCTGCGGGCGTTGGCGACCGCCGCGACGAGCGCAGCGCCCTCGGCCTTTTTGCGGTCCGAGAGATCGAAGGTCAGGCCGTTGACGTCGGTCGCGCCCGCCTTGGTCGCCTGATCGATGATAACACCGCCCTTGGTCAGATCACGGATCGTGACCTGGATCGAGTTGCTGACCTGGTACCCCGTGAGGGGCGCCGGAGACTTCTTGTAATCGTACTGCGGCTGAACCGTGTAATACTGGGTCTGGATGTCTTTGTCGGTGACGCCGCCGGCGTGCAGCGCCGCCAGGACGGCTTTGACGCGCGCGGCGTTTGAGCTTACGGCGTCCGCCTGATTGCGGGAAATCGTCGTGACGCCCAGGGTGGCGCGGAGAACATCCGGCTTGACCTTCGTTTCGGCGTGGCCATGGGATGTGATGCCTTCGCTCTGCATCACGAGACGATCGACGCTGCGAATGGGGGCCGCCGACGCCGGTGTCAGCGATCCCAGGCCGGCTGTAAAGACCGACGCCGCGACCAATGTCGCGGAAATATATGAAACTCGCACTCGTTTCTCCTTCAGTGTTCCGAAAAATTGTCGTGCATTTGATGAGACGCTGGAACGAACGGTTTGGTTCCCAGGTTCATTAAGATACGGCATTGTACCCAGCGATTCTATTATTCCGGCAGCAAATCCGCAAAGAGGAAGCCGTCACGCTCCACGATTTCACCCAATGTCGCGGCGACTGGATGATGGAACATCGGACCGTCGAACGCGAACGAATGGAACTCGCCGGACTCGCCGCATGGATCGACATCGGCTGGGAGAGCGGAGAGAAAATCGCCGTCGAACATCCGACCCACATCTTTGGCGGGCAGGCGGCGGGGATCGACGCAGGTAAGACGGGCTTTCAGCCCGGCGGCGATCATCTCCTCGGCGAGCGCGTGCGTCGGCCGGCCCCAGATTGGAAAGACCGGGATCAAGCCCGTCTCGGCCAGAGAGCTTTCCCGGTAAGCGCGCACGTCTTCCAGATAAAGGTCCCCGAAGGCGATGTGGGTGATATTCCATTCGTCGCGCGCCCTTTGCAGCGCCCGCGCCATGGCCGCCTCGTACTCGGCGTTGGAGCATGGCCAGGGGATCGGAACGATTAGGAGCGGCAGACCGACCGCCTCCGCCTGCGCTTCCAGAAGCGTCCGGCGCACGGCGTGCATGGCGACACGGTCGAACTC
>JAOQAA010000653.1 GCA_025963815.1 Capsulimonas sp. | reverse complement strand
GGCTTTCGTCAGAGCATCTCTTAATAACCCTTCCCGTTGCGGGAGGGGTGGCCCGAAGGGCCGGGGTGGGTGTAACCCGGGAGGGGTGGCCGAAGGCCGGGGTGGGTGTAACCCGGGAGGGGTGGCCGAAGGCCGGGGTGGGTCATCGGGGGATGAGGGCCTCCTACGGCGCCAATTCCAGCAGTGTGAATGATCCCGGCTCATAGGCGCGCCGGCGACGGCCACCGGCCGGGGCCGCCGGATCGGCTGGGAGCTGGGTCGCGGTCATCAAGAACACGTGGTGGGTCTTGGCGTCCAGCGCCATGGTTCGCGCACCGGCCTGCGTTGCTACCGTGGAAACCGCTTCGTATTTGTCGGGGCTGACTTCGCGGATCACGGTCAGCGTGCCGTCCTCGCCGTTCGGACTGAAGACGAGCTTTTCTTTGTCATCGTAAGCGCTGGCGTCCGGGCCGCCGCCAATGGCGGGCGTCGCCACCACAGCGCCGGTCTCCGAGTTCAGCACCACCATTTTATCCCCATCACACACGCTGAACAGGCGATGATTTTTCACATCCATCGCCATGCCCGACGGCGATTCCGCGCCCAGCGGCCAGGGCTGGCCCACGGTCAGCTTGCGGCTGTCAATCGCGACCACCGCTCCCTTATCCTCCAAGTTGTTGTAAAGATGCCCCTTGCCGTCCGCCACGGCGAACTCCGGTCGGCCTCCCACCGGGACCGTTCCCAGAACCTTGCCGGTGCGCGCTTCGATCGCAGTGAAGGAATTTCCCTGGCCGTTGAACGTGAAAATGCGCTCCGTCGCCGGGTCGAAGATAATCGCGTCCGGCCCCTCGCCGACCGGAACCTCCTGGATTTTCGCCAGCGTCTTCAAGTCGAAGACTGTGACGCTGTTCGAGCGGCCGCAGCTGATAAAGCCGCGCCCAGCCTTATCGTCCACCGCGATCCCATGCACGCCGTTCAATCCCGGAATGTCGCCGATCGTCTTGCCGGTGTCCGCATCCACGACATTGACATGTGTGGAGCGAGAGACGTAGATGCGCCGATTTGTGCTGTCCACCGTCAGATAATCCCAGCCGCCGTCGCCTTCCAGCGAGATCTTGCGGACCAGATGATATCCCGGATCTACGGCCTGTGCGGGAATGGACGCCGCGCCGAGCAGGAGTCCGAAGGCTCCCAGGGTCAATATGGGAGTGAGTGTTTTATTCTTCAATGGATGCCGCCTTTCTCAAATCAGACTCGTTCTTCGTGAACTTTAGTGGAATGGATCGCGCCAGCGCCGCGCCGAGAGCGCATCCGACGCCCGCGAAGAGGATGCTCGCGAAAACGTCGAAGGGATGGTGCAGCCCCGAGGCCACGCGCGCCGCGCCGACCGCCGCCGAAGCAATAGCCGCCAGCGCCGAAAGCCGCCGGTCGAATGGCCAGAGCAGAAAGGCGCAGGAGAAAACCAGCAGCGAATGGTCGGAAGGAAAGCCGTTATCCGGCGCATGGGCGATCATCGGCGTGAAATGGCCCACGACAAATGGCCGTGGATCGTCGTAAAGCGCGCCGCCGCCCTTCGCCAGCGCCACGCCCAGCACGAGCGCAATCACGCCGCGCAGGAGCAGCGCGCGCCGTCCGGCGGCGTCCGCGCGCAGCCAGCCCCAAAGGAACAGTGCGATGGGAACGACGAACAAGTATTGGGCGCAGAAAAGAGTGATGGAAGACATGAATCGGGCTTCGCCTGTGGAACGCGTAGATTTACTGGGGGATTGTAGCCGAATTGGGATTAGAGAGGCGTTAGGATCGGATTAGAAAACACTTATAGATGGGAATTGGACGCGGATGCCGCCCTCGGAGCGGTCGGCATCCGCGAATGTTTATTTGGCGGGATGCTTCGCGGCTGCGGCTTTGTCCGCAGCGGCTTCCTTGCTTTCTTCGGCGGCGCTGGTCTTTTCCTGATCCAGCACTTTACCGGTCGACGAACTCACTTCGACTTCATACATGCCGGTCTTGCCTTTGACCAGCACGGCGTACTGCCATCGACCGTCTTCGAATTCATACTTCGCGGACACCGCCTTGCCTGGGATCTTCTTCACGGCGGCGGCTTCGGCCTGCGCCGGCGTGATCTTTGGCTTGGGCGCCGCCGCGTGCGCGGCGGAGTGGCCCGCAGCGGCCATGGCGGCGACTGCGATAACTTGACAGACGATTTTGGAGTTTTTCATTTCGTTCCTCTTTCAGTCGAGAATATTCCTAATCACACGGAAAGAGTATGGCGCGTGGATATTAGGGCAATATTAGAGGACGATTAGATTGTTCTGAGAACGTACGTGCTCCCAATACACCCAGTGGAGCAATGGAAAGGAGGCGACCGTCGGAGTCGATTCGGCGGCTGGCCGGCTCTTTCCGATCGCCCACGATCCTATGATTTTAGAGTTTTGCGGTTGCGGGCGCCGGTGCGGCGCTTGGAAGATGCGTGTGCAAGCCCTTCTTGTGTTTGGCCGCCGCCGCTGTTCCGGCATGATACGCCTGCTGCGCCGCCGGGGAGATTTCCACGGCCGCCGCTGGGGTGGCGGCCGGTTTTGCGGCGCCGCCGTCATTGTCTCCATCGCTATCTTTTGCTTTGGATACAGTCTTGGGAGCGGAAACCGCCTGGACGGCGCTGGTCGGATTGATGTTCATTGAGGTGCTTCTTTCATTCTCGATGCGGCAGGTTCATGGCGTTCTCGCAGAGTTTCGCCACGCTTGCACACTCCATATCGGATGGGAAATCCACTCTCGATAGGTATGTTCGTGTTTATTAGACACATTTAATCCCTGAGATGCTCGATAGTTGATTTCGCCTATTCTCAATCGCACATCGGCTACAATATTGTCTCGCCGCAGCGAGATCATATTTGACAAGAACATGAGGATTCCCAGCATGCCGACACTGATCGCCGCTCCCACCGTTATCGAGGCCGCCGGAAACAAGCCCAAGCTGATCGAAGAATTTATCGGCCGCGTGAACTCCGGAACCTCCGATCTCAGCATCGCCCGCATGACCAGCGCCGGCGGCTGGACCGAACCCGCCCAAACCCCAGAATTCGCCGAATATACGCTCGTCTTGAGCGGCAGCCTGCGCGTGACCTCCCAGGACGGCAGCCACATCGACGTCGCCGCCGGCCAGGCGATCATTGTCCCCGCTGGCGAATGGGTCCAGTACAGCACCCCCGCCGACGGCGGCGCCCAGTATATCGCCGTCTGTCTCCCTGCGTTCTCGCCGAACACGGTGCATCGTGTAGGATCGTAATTCTCGGTGGCGGGTATCAGGCAATTTTTTGTGAACTTTTGCCGTTCCACGTTGTCTATGCTTTTGACGCCGAAAAATTATGCTCCCGCGAAGGATATCCCATTCATGACCGCCCGCACTTCTCTCCGTGTTCACGCCGCGGTGCTTGCGTCGCTTGCCCTTCTCTCTCTGACGACGACGGCGCAGGCGAAGTCTGGCCAGGATCAGTTTGTGCGGCAGACGGCGCGGGCGAAGGCGCTTTTGGCGACGATGACGCTGGAGGAGAAGATCGGGCAGATGATCCAGGTGGAGCACAACTCCCTCAAGGACGTCAGCGATATCGAGACGTATCATCTCGGCTCGATCCTGAGCGGCGGCGGATCGGGGCCGCCGCTTGAGGCGGACCGCAATTTGAAGGGCTGGACGACGATGGTTCAGGGCTTTCAGACGCGGTCCCTGAGCACGCATCTGGGCATTCCCGTGATCTATGGCGAGGATGCGCTGCATGGGAATGGCAACGTTCCGGGCGCGACCATCTTTCCCCATAATATTGGACTGGGCGCCTCGC
>JAOQAA010000652.1 GCA_025963815.1 Capsulimonas sp. | reverse complement strand
CCCGGTACGACTTCGCCCGTAGGTTCTTGAACTTGCCTTCAGCGCCGAGCGTGTCGACGAGTAATAGGTCTGTATGTCCCGCCGCGTTCAACGCGCTGACGACAACGCTGCCGATGAACCCGGCGGCTCCTGTGACGACGATCATGGGTGATTCCTTTTCCGGCTTCTTTAAAACCCAGCCAAAATCTCTTCGCGCGTCACCGTGGACACGCCGAGTTTCTTGACCGCTTCGGCGGCGGCGTAGTTCGCGAGGGTGACAGCGTCCGCGGGCGAGGCGCCCGCGACAAGCGCCATGGTCATGGCGCTGATGACGGTGTCGCCGGCGCCGGCGGAGTCGTAGACTTCCACTTCGCGCGGCGGCACATGGTGCGGGGTTGTCGGTGATGACGCGGAATAGAGTGTGAGGCCATGCTGCCCAAGTGTGATGACGATGTGTGCGGCGCCCGTGCGCTCCAGCAGGGCGCGGCCGGCGTGGTGCACCATCTCCTGGGTATCCAGCGGCTCGCCGTTCATGGCGGCGCTCGCCTCCGACAGATTGAGCGTGATGACGGTAATGGAGCTGTCCGCGCTGAGGGCGCGGGGCTTGAGGTTGCCGGTGACGGGCTTGCCTTGCGCGGCGAAGCGCGCGGCGGCGTGGACCAGAGCGGGGGCGAGCACGCCCTTTTGATAATCGGAGAGCACTACGGCGTCGGCGCTGGCGGTCAGCGCTTCAAAGCGCTCCACGAGTGCTTCGACGGCGTGCAGTTCTAACGGAATGCGCTTTTCGTGATCCACGCGGACGACTTGCTGCGAATGCGCGATGATGCGCGTTTTGCGGGTCGTCGGCCGGTCGGTCACGGTGACGAGGCCGCTGACATCCGCGCCTTCGGCTTCGAGGGCGGCGACAAGGTTGCGTCCCGCTTCGTCCTCGCCGATCACGCCGATGATGCTGGCGTGCGCGCCTAAGACACACAGGTTATTGACGACGTTCGCCGCGCCGCCGGGGACATGCGAATAACGCCCGGCGTCCACGACCATGACGGGCGCCTCGGGGGAGATCCGATTGACCTGCCCCCAGATATACTCGTCCAGCATGACGTCGCCGACAACCACCACGCGCTTTCCCGCGAAACCGTCCAGAATCTGACCCGCGCTTACTTTGTCCAAAAATCCATCCTCACAAAGTTCCGGCGCAGCCATTGCGCCCGTGCCCTTTATGATACCTCGGGGAGGGGGGAAATGGGGCGGGAGGGCGCGCTCCTTGCTTTTACGTTCGCCCCGCGATATAATAGTCCTTATGGCCCTTATCCCCGTCGTCGGACGCCGTTCCCGCAAGATCAAGCTGCTGTATGCGGCGTTATATCTTGTCCTCTCCCTGGGCGCCGTGACGATGATCTACCCCTTGCTGGTCATGCTCGGCGCCTCGGTGACGTCGCAGTACGACAACCAATCGTATCAGATCGTCCCTGCGTACCTGTCATCGGATAAGGCGCTGCTGGGCAAGTACGTCGAGGACAAATTCAGCGCCAACGTCGCGACGATCAACACGACCTATGGCGCGAACATTGCCAGTCTCCAAGATGTCAAGCCGCCGAAAGCCGCGGATGTGCGCACGGCGGCGGATTGGAACGCGTTCTTCGCCGGCGTTCCCTCGCAGTACAAGCTGGCGGGATTTGCGGCCGGCACGGCGTCGTATAGTCCCAGCGCTCTCCTAGACCGGTATCAGGCATTTCTGAGCCGGAAATTTCACGGCGATATCACGGCGCTCGACAAAGCGTATACTCAGGAAGACAATACGTTTTTGGCGATCTTTCCGCCCTTTGAGCAGCCCGGCAAGCACGCCTGGCTTCCCGATAGCTCGCTGAAATCCCGCGACTGGGCGGAGTTCGAAAAGACGCTCCCACTGAATTTTTTCATCGGGATCGGCGGCAATTCACTCTACAATCACTGGCTTAAGGAAGACGCCTATCCCGGCAAGATCGACGACCTGAACAAAGCATGGGGAACGACGTACAAAGATTTCGGAGAGATCGCGCTGGCGCCGCTGCCCGAGGGGAATCCCGCACGGCGCAAGGACTGGGAAAAGTTCGTTCGGACCAAGCTGCCTATCCGTTTTCTTGTGGTCGACTCCGCAATGGCCCTTCCGGCGTACTGCAAGTTTATTCAGGTGCGTTACAAAGGCGACCTGGCGGACTACAATAAACAGCATGCTTCCGCGCTTATATCGTTTGAGCAAGTCCCTCTGCCGAACGTGAGCGAGCTGCCGTCGCAGGGCGCGCCGCTGCTGGACTGGACCGACTTCCTGAAGTTTGCCGCCCCACTCACGGCCCTGCGCGCCGATACATTGGAAACGCGCTACCAGTCGTATCTTGCCGCGCACGGAGCTCCTAGCGCATCGGCGGACATCGGCGCCGCCATATTTGCGTCGGACTGGGAGTATGTGAAGTCTCATCCATCGGAACTTCGCATGGACTATCTCACGCGCAACTACAAGCTGGTCATCAACTACATCTTGCTGCACGGCAACGCCGTCTGGAACACGATCTTGTTCTGCGCGCTTTCCGTGATCACAGCCCTGATTGTCAACCCGCTCTGCGCCTACGCGCTGTCCCGGTTCAATCTGTCCTATGGCAATTCGATCCTGCTGTTTTTGCTGACGACGATGGCGTTCCCAGCGGAAGTGACCTTGATCCCGAACTTCCTGCTGCTCAAGGATCTGAACCTGCTCAATACGTTCTGGGCGCTCGTGCTGCCCGCCGCCGCCAGCGGCTACGCGATCTTCCTGATGAAGGGCTTCTTCGATAGTCTGCCACGCGAACTGTACGAGGCCGGCACGCTGGACGGCGCGACGGAGATGCGGATGTTCGCCAGTATCACGCTGCCGCTGTCCCGGCCGATCTTCGCCGTCATCGCACTTGACGCCTTCCGGGCTGCTTACAGCGCCTTTATGTTCGCCCTGCTGGTGTGCCAGAGCCCGAAGATGTGGACCATGATGGTGTGGATCTACGAGCTGGGCTCCAGCGGCGCGCCGCAATATGTCACGATGGCGGCCCTGACGCTGGCGGCCATCCCGACCCTGCTGATCTTTATCTTTGCCCAGAACACGATCATGAAGGGCATTATCGTCCCGAGTTATAAATAAAACAATGCTGACCCCAGACAACAACACAACCCCATCGCCGCTGGACGCCGTCCGCCGGGAGACTCGCGAGCGCCATGGCGTCGGCATCAGCTTTGTGAAGGAGCAGATCGGCTCCGGCGTTGTCTACGAAAATGAAACCGCGCGCGCCGTGTTTTCTGAAGCGGGCGGCTACTTCGAACTGTGCGATCTGCCGGAAGAGTTTTCCGGCGCGGTAGGGGCGGGGGTGACCCACTCGCTGATCGACGCCGCCGCGACCCGCCGATACCTCGCCGCCTTGGAGCAGGTTATTTCCGCGCTGCTTGCGGAAACGCTTTCGTTTCCGTTATTCTCGCTTTATTTGATCTATGAAGGCGGCAATCTGCGTTCGCGCGAGAACCTCTTTGTCTTCGAGCACCGGGAGGGAACGCCGCCGATGCTTCACGGGTCCTGGAGCCAGGAAGATCTGCCTCGCTTCGCTAAAATCCGTCTGCTCGCCCCTCCCGGAGCATCGCTCGCCGGGCTGCCGCTGGTCAATGGAGTTCAGTTTTTGCTGGCCCCGCGCCACACCGACGATGGTCGTTTTTTGCTAGGCGCATTACCCCGAACGGATGGAACGGCGGATTTGGGACTACATGCGTCGTCAGGCATGGTAAATTAAGTGCGCCCCTCCTTGACAACGTCCGCGAGCCTACGATATACTGACGCCATTATCCCGCGTTTTTATTAGGAGATACAGCCGCAATTATGGGTACATCCCCCCCGCGTAAGACCGCCGCTCCGCAGCCTCGCAAACCGCTGCCCCCACGTTCGCAATCATCGAAAAACAAACCCAACGTCAAGGCGCGCAAGCCATCCGCGGCGGGCCAGATCATTGGCTTCATCGCTCTTGGATTGCTGACCGGCGCCGGCGTGTTTATTGGAACCTCGCTGCATAACAATCCCGGTCTCCAAAAATATATCCCTAGTATCGTCGGCGGCATTGTCCATCCGAAAACCGTGGAGGACGTCTTTCCAGGCCAGAAAACGCTGAATCTAATGGTGATCGGTCGGGATTACGACTACAGCAACAGCGATCAGATTATCAAGACCAAGGCGCGCTCGGACATGCTCATGATGGCGCGCATTGATTTTGACAGTAAGAAGATCTCGTTCTTGTCGATCCCACGTGACACGCGCGCGGATATCCCCGGTTTTGGAGTGGGCAAGATCAACGGAGCGCATGCGCATGGCGGTCCAGCGCTGACTGAACAGACGGTTCAGAGCAACTTTGGGATTCCCTCGGAAAAGTACGTGGCGATCGATTTTCAGGGATTTGAAGAAGCTATCGATCAGCTGGGCGGCGTCGATCTCAATGTCGACAAGAAGATGGATTACGACGACAACTGGGGGCACCTGCACATCCACCTGAAGCCGGGTGAGCAGCACCTGAATGGCCAGCAGGCGATGGGGTTTGTGCGGTTTCGGCATTCGGACAGCGACTT
>JAOQAA010000648.1 GCA_025963815.1 Capsulimonas sp. | reverse complement strand
TGACCGTAGGGAGGCGCATACCCGCCGCTGTCTGGATAACTCTGGCCTGGGGAATACGGGATTGAGCCGAGACCCGGCTGGTCGGGAAGATCCTCCTGCACAGGACCCCGACGGAACGGATTATCGTCGCCGATCCAAATCTGAATGCATCCGATGGTGAGAATGATCCCCATCGCGAGCATTCCCAATCCCTTCCAGATGTTCGGCCGGACACCGTCCGCGATCACGACAGCGCCGCTGTCGACGGCCTCGGCCGTCTCACCCAGACGCCGGCGCAGGATCGTCTCGTCGGGATGGTCCGATTGAACCATTCCGGTGAAGTCCAGCTGACGGTATACCGGGGGCTTGGCGTAGATGTCCTGACGACCATTGGCGTCCGGCCGGCTGATTTCGGGGGCATTGGCCTCCGCCTCCTGCATCAGCGCCGGATTGGAAGTACGGAAGAACGCATGCACTGGGGTTCCCGGCGCCTCATTCGGAGAGTGAAGCGCAATGTAGGTATAGTCGGCGTGACTGCCATAGCCGGGCCGGCTGCCATCACCCATCAGGGTTGTGGACTGGCTCATGTCAAGATATCCGCCGGTGACATGATACCAGCCGGAGGAGGGCGGATCTTGCTCGAACTGGGCGACGGTGAGGGTTTTTGGACGCGGGTTCGCGAGGCCAACATAAATGCCGTTCACACCCGCGACGAGAAAGAAAAGCGCTCCCAGCGGGATGAAGAACTTCCAATATCGCAGGATAAAATAAATCGGCATAAACGGCATTGAAACTGTTCTCCTCGGAGTGATATCCGCATTTCAGCACAGCGAGTATACCATTACGCTTGTCCGCTCGTCGCCTACTTGTTCGCGTCGTATAGCATCTTCACGCCGTCAGCGCCAAGCGCCTTGTTGTAGAAGCGCAGTTCGTCGATGTTGCCCTGGAACCAATCGGGATCTTCCCCTTCAACCGAGATTTCTCCCTTATGACCGATGCACAGTCCCGATCCCGATTTGCCGATCATCGTATTGGAAGCTTCGGCCTCCAGCGCGCCATTCACATACGTCTTGAAATTCCCATTGTCGTAAGTCACCGCGACGTGATACCAGGTCCCCGGCACGATCACCGTCTTCGACTGCGCCACATCGTTCGCGTCGCGTCCCGAGTAGAAATGCCCCTGACGGTCGATGATGATCCCATAATCCCAAGCCCCCTTGGTGGCGGCCTTCACGAACACAGCCTGATACGTCCCCACTGTCTCCGGACGCACCCAGGCCGACACCGTAAACTGCCCGGCCGGATCGAGATCGAACACCGGCGAAAACGGCACGCCCACGTACGCCGACTTCCCATCCAGCTGAAAGCCCATCTTCGCCTTGCCCGGCGCATACTGCACCGTCGGCGACGGGTTCGCATTGTACTTGCCCACAACATCTTTGCCGTTCCCATCCCCTGGCCAGTAGGCGACAAGCCCCTCCTTTGGAACCGGCTTCGACTTGGCGCGCGGCGCGGCGACAGCGCTCGTGATCGGGATGAGCAGGGCGAACATCGCCGCAGTGGCGCGGAGTGGGAGCGAGGTTCGGAGGGAGCGGATAGCTAAGGACATAATGGTTTCCTTTGATCGGTGGGTAGCATCTTCAAATCTGACGGTCGATATCAAACCGTGCTCGCCTGCGTCAAGAACTGCAGGGCTTTGACGACGGCGGCGGCGCAGGTTTGGGGGGAGGATTCGTAGAAGTGGGTCCAGGCTTCGGATTTGTCTTCGTCGTAGAATCCTTCGCGGTCGGGATGGTTGCCGAGCCAGGCGAGGCGGACGGCGTGGCCGACGATGACGTCGGTGACGAGGTAGTCGTCGATCCGGAGCGTGGGCGTGCGCTCGACGAGGTGGCAGAGGGCGACCAGCGTTTCGATCGTGACCTGGCGGAACTTGACGGCGTCCATTTTGTTGAGCAGGTGCTCGATGGTGAGCGCGAAGTTCTTCTCGCCAGGGGTCATCTCGGAAAGGATCCAGTCGCTGTCGATACGATTGCGCAGCTCTAGCTTGTCGCCGATGATCAGGCCTCGGCAGTGCTGGAAGAGATTCCAGACGCGCGGATAAAAGCCTTCCGGGACGCGGTTTAGCGAGCCTTCTTTTTGGCGGTAGCGCAGCCAGCCGCCGGCTGGGGTTTCCATGCTCGCGTGCGTGTCGAGCGGGACGACGACGCCTTGCTGAAGAGGAAGCGATTCCTGACGCTGGAGGAGGCGCGCGGTGTCGTCGTAGTCGCCCAGGACGTCGCGGAGGCGCTGCTGAATTTCGGATGGGCTCAGGTGCATCAGGAACTCATAGGCTTCTTCCTGGCGCATCGCGAGATCGTCGGCGAGTTCGCTTGTGATCAGAAGGATCAGGTAGCCGACTCTTAATGTGAGCAGTCCCTGGAACAGCCGGGGTTCGGCCTTGATCAAGACGCCTAAATAGATCAGGATTTCCTGAGTGAGGATCCAGTCTCGGATATCGGCGCCGCCGAACTCGCGGATTTTGTCCCGGATTTCGCTTGGCGGCAGCGGGTGGGAGATCAGCGAGGCGTCCGTGTACGATTTGCCGAACGTCAGCTGCTTTTGGCGGACTAAGATATCGGTTACCGCGTCTGCGAGCGCGACATCGGTCTTATTGCACAGTCCCGCGGCGCGGCGAATGACGGCCCAGTAGGCGCGGCCGTTCTCACCCCGCGCCGCCTGGGAATAGACGTCTTCCAGGAGATCCAGAATACTGACGGTCTGCTCGCCGACGGTGAAGGTGAACGTGAGGCCGACGATCCGTACGAGGGTCTGAAGGATCTCCAGCTGTTCGTAGATGTTGCGGCTGCCTGGGAGCCGGGCGAGCAGAGCGTCGGCGTTGTTCTCCTGCTCGATTCCCATCTCATCTGTGCGAGACAGGGGGGCGCAGAGCGTGGAATCGACTGTCAGAAGATAGTGAGCCGGCTGCGCGTCCCGCACCGGCGTATGGGAAAACTCGAACTCGTGGAGGTAGTCGATCCGTTCGACCCCCGCCATTTGCCGCAATTCGCCGATCCGCCCCAGTCGAATGGGGACGCCGCCGCATTCGCCGTTGTGCATCTCTTGGATCAGTCCGAGCAGCGCGTCGCGCCCCGCCTCCATCAGCGTGCGCGTGAGCAGCAGCGTGATCGTGGGACGGCCCGGCTGGCGCCAGTTCCGCTGGATATACGCCAGCTCGCTCTTGACATGCGCGACCAAAAAGTATCGGTCCAGCATCAAGTAGAACTTTTGGGGGTCCAGAAACGATGGAAGGAAGACCATGATCTGGCCCCGGATCAGAAACAGCTTGGACGTCGTGAGGCTGCGCAGGCGACGCACGGGACGACCCGTGAGGCCCAGCTTATCGTTACGGCCGATGTAACTATAGGCGGCGGAAAGCTCCCCCGCTCGGCGGACCTGGATCGGCTCGATCTGCTGCGGCGTCTGCGTCGTCACGCCCTGCGCCTCCAGCTCGTTTTGCAGGGCCTCGTCCTCCGCCAGCAGCGCCACCTGCACCACCGGCTCGCGCGCGGCTCCGACGCGCAGGCGGCGTCCCAGCGGATCGATCTCGCCCGCTTCCAGCAGGCCCTCATCCACCATCAGCGCCAGATAGTAGAGACTCTGCGCCCAGACCAGCGGGACATTCGCGTTCGGCAGACGCTCCTGACTGTGCGGCTTCGCCCGTTCGGCGTCGATCTTCTCCGTGGGAACATAGTAAAGTTCCGGCAGCAGCTCCACGCCGTCCTGCGTGACCAGAACGCTCTTCAGACGCGCACGGTACTCTTCGATCGCCCCGGCGTCGCCGCGAAACAGCGCGTCCAGCATCAGATAGGTGTAGAACAGCGGCCACTCGCACTCGATGTTCTCGAACTGCTTCAGCTCCCACGCCTCGTAGTAAAGCCGCCCGCCGTCCTCAATGGTCGTCTGATGCCCGTCGCGCAAAAAGCGCTTGCAGCCGTACTCGCCCTGCAATTGCTCGATCACCCGCCGCCGCGTCCGATGCGCCAGCTCCGCGTCCTCGACGGCGAACGCTGGAAACCCGACGATGCTTAGCAGCGCCCCATCCACTTCCTTCGAACTCGATTCCCACGGCAGCAGCGATTCCAAGGTGATGCGCGACCGGGCGATCTCATCCGCGAGCACATGCAGCACCGACGCTTGCCCGCCGCGCACGCCGAACAGGTCCAGCCCGTTCAGCGCCTCCAGCGCCGCCTTCGCCATCCCAATGGAACTCGCGTTCAGCTCCGCACCGCCATGGTTGATCTTTTCGCCGCGCTCCCAGATCCCAAAGTCCGGGGTTCGGTACGCGCGTCCAATGTAATAAACCAGGTTCTGAACGAAGTTGACCTCATCCACGGTGTAAATAATCGAGAGGCCAGACGCCGTCATCTGCCCGAGCATCAGCAGCCACAATGACGTCGCGTCCAGCTGCAAATGTCCCCACTCATGGTCCCCAACGACCGTGTTTCCGGTCCGCGTATCATACTTCGCATGCAGCGAATCGCTCGGCGACTGTGTGTGCTTAAACCGCTCCACCTTCGGCGCCTGCCGCATCATCGCCAGCAGCAGTCCCCGCATCACTTTGACCACCGACTGCTCCAGCTCATACGTCCGCCCCCGGTCCCAGTCCAGCTTCCGATACGCCAGCCCCAGCCCCCAAGCCGCCATGATGCTATAGATATTATCCCGCACCCACGCGTCGGTATAGTCCCCATGCGCATTCACCGCCGTACTCGCCGGCAGCAGCCCTGAGATGGGGTCCTGCCGGCTCAAGATCACCTTGGTGACGAGCTGATAGTAATGGTCTAAACGATCGGCGAGCTGCGAGTTATTCGTGAAAGTTCGGGAATGTGTTTGGTCATGCATAGTTGGGAGGTCAACTTCTTGTGGGCGCAAGTTTAGAGAAAAGCTCGCGAATCAGGGTTTAGCCTTGCGATCCGGCCAGGATTCCACCTGTTCCAGCCAATGATGAAAATGTGGACATTGTTCGCGAATGGTATCCAGTCCTATTTCCAAAGCGGCGAGCGTCCCGTATAAAGGCTTATCATATCCGGGAACGAGCCCTTCGATCCGTTTTGAAGGCGCTGTCATCGGCGAGTCATTGATCTCCTCGGGATTACTAAACTGATCGCGAATTGCCTGAAAGTCAGGGGCTAGTCTCGGCTTGCCGATGCCATGTGCGAACCGTTCACAATCACTGAAGAGCAATCCCTCAAACTCGTGCATCATCACGAACGGGAGAAATCGCGAGCGACTGCCCTGTTCCTGTGTCGCGGACACAATATCGCGCGCAATGGCCTCTTCCACGGAGGCTGCCTTCGATGGAAATGGAAGGCTCGTCGCCTCATGCCTGCCCGGCCATCCGTCATTGGCGCCTTGCGGCAGTGCATAATAATCGACCATTGTCGTTGCGAGACAATTCGGATCTTCCTTCAGATGCCGAAGAATATCTCCGCGCACCGTTTCCCATGAGCGGATTCCGCCGCGACGGCTGCGCTGCCGAGAGTTTCCCAGCAGCCGAGCGCTAACCGCAGTATAGCCTTTACGATAGAGGTGGTCGGCCAGCAGTTCATTGACGAACGTCTCTTCCGTCTCGCCTTCGACATGGATGAGAAGGCGCGTCACGCAAGTGTCCTTTCGCCTGGACGGCCCCCAAGCTCATTCTTCTCCCATAACTGCCCCAGACTGTATTTATCGAGCCACACTCCAAGGCGTTCCGCGTCCAGGCGCGACAGCTGCGTTCCGCCGTCCACACGCTGTGCGACAAGAACGTCCTCCGGTTCAAACTGATCCAGCAGCTGCGGTGACTGCGTGGAAAGAATAACCTGGGCGTGCGTGGAGGCCTGCTTCACCAAAGACCCTAGTATCGTGATGGCGTAAGGATGCAGCCCTAACTCCGGCTCGTCCACAAGAATGACGGAGGGGAGGAGGTCAGCTGGCTGAAGAAACAATGTCGCCAGAGCAATAAAACGCAGTGTTCCATCCGAGAGCGATGAGACATCGAAGTAGGCGTCCGAGTCTTTATGCCGCCATTCCAGTCGAATTTTTTCGGGATTGAGCTGCTGTGGCTCCAATATAAAGTCGTCGAAAAATGGTGCCACACGTTGAACGCTACGACGAATCATCCCATACGAATCGGGATGCTTAACGTGTAAATAGTATAGGAAAGCAGCGAGATTCGCGCCATCCGCGCGGAGAAATCGATTGTCGTTAACATCCGCCGTTTTCTTTACAGGAGCATTCGGACTAGTGTCATGGAAATGGTAGATTCGCCAGCGGCTTAAATGGCTACGCACATGTGTTGCGATTTTCGAACTTTGAGACTCGCTTATTCCCGCCTCTTTATCAATACGAGACAGAATATCGTCATAGGAACTAGGATAATTCTTTTTATCCCAAAATGAAACGATTTCATTTTCTGGAATTAGTTCATCGGACGTATTTGGAGTAAGTACTAAACTATAGCGATTGATAGAAGCTTGAAACGTGATATCAACACTTACATTTTCCGTTATTTTAGAACCAAAATATAGCACCTTGTCTGCACCGCCAGCTTTAACAACATAGTCTTGAAGTCGTCCTTCACGAATGGCGTGCAGGAACGAAAAGACGCCGATGAAGTTGGACTTGCCCGATCCATTCGGACCGATCACGATATTCACCGCGCCTAATGCCAAGTCTTCAATGGAAGCAATGCTCTTAAAGCCTTTGATCGATATTTTTTCTATTGCAGGCATGGTTATTCCATTATGAGATTGCAGCGAAAGA
>JAOQAA010000612.1 GCA_025963815.1 Capsulimonas sp. | reverse complement strand
CACCCTGGCCCTTCGGGCCACCCCTCCCGCGACGGGAAGGGTATTGAGAATGGCTAGTCGCTCGAAGGCCGGGGTGGGTAGAAGAGTGGGCAGGGGGAGCCTCGGTCTCACAAACATTTCGGTCGGTAGGCTTTCTCATTGGGAGAAAAGCAATTCGTACGAGCGAAGGAGAGCAACGATGGTCAAACGCGTTCAAGCCCATGTCAGCGGGCAGGTCCAAGGGGTCGGGTTCCGATACTACGCCGTACATGTCGCCAAAGAACTTGGGGTCGTGGGCGCCGTGCGCAATACGGCCGATGGCGGGGTGGAGGCGAACGCCGAGGGAGAAGAAGGCGTTCTGAACCAGTTTGTCACCGCGCTGGAGCGTGGACCGCACACCGCCCACGTCGATTCCGTCACCACCGCCTGGGGCGAACCCGTCGGCGAATACTCAGGCTTTACGGCTGTTTAAGCCGCGTTTTCTTTCCGGTCGGCCATTGTGGGAGTTCGCTTAGGGGCGCGCCCCGAGAATTCAGTCGCGAATTCGGCGAATTCAGGTATATTTCTCAGCAGGAAATGGGAATGCTCAAAGCGAAGGCTTGCTTCAGAAAGACGGACAAGCACGCTTATCACCAGCGTTCTTGCTTAATATACATCCACAATGCCGACCCACGACCCGCAATCCATCATTTCAGGCGTTCGCTCCCCGGGAGCGGACGCCTCCGCACGTCCTGGCTCCACCTCGTCTCAAGTCCCGATCCCACTGCCCGGCGGGCAGGATCGGGCGCCCTTTTTTCTCGAATCCCTGAACCCCAGCGACGATGAGCTGCGCCGAAGCGAAGCCCGGTATCGCGCACTCGTCCTCGCCACCACGCAGATGATCTGGACGGCCGGTCCGGACGGCGAGATGACCTCCTGGCAGCCGGCGCTCAGCGAATTTCTGGGAATCTCCGATGAACAGCTTCGGGAGCGCGGCTGGCTGCACGCGGTCTCTCCCGAGGAGCGGGACAGCACGGCGCAGCTCTGGCGGCGGCGCCTCGCCGAGCATGTCATGTTCGAGGCTGAATGCCGCCTGCGCCGTCACGATGGCGTTTATCGGGACTTCTTTATCCGAGGCGTTCCCGTGCTGGAGCCCAGCGGCGCCGTGCGCGAGTGGGTCGGCGCCTGCCGGGACATCACGGACCGCAAGGAAGCCGATGAGATGATCCGGTGGCAGGCGTTTCACGATTCGCTCACGGGATTGCCAAATCGAGTATTGTTTCTGGATCGACTGCGTCAAGCCCTCGCGATCGCCGGCCGCAAGCGAGAGCAGGTCGCGGTATTGATACTGGACATCGATCGGTTCAAAGACGTCAACGATACTCTGGGCCATGCGGCGGGCGACGCCCTGCTTCAGGAAGTCGCGGAGCGCCTGCGGATCTCCCTGCGCGCCGAGGACACCCTGGCGCGCATGGGCGGCGACGAGTTCACGCTCATGATGCCCAGCCTCAAGGACCCGCAGGACGCCGCGCATGTCGCGCAAAAGCTGCTGGAGAACCTGCGGCGTCCTCTGGTAATCGATGGGCATGAACTGTTCGTCACCGCCAGCATCGGCATCAGCGTCTACCCTCATGACGGCGAGGAAGATTCGACCCTCCTGCGCCATGCCGATCAGGCCATGTATCGCGCCAAGTCGCAGGGACGCAACGGCTATCAGCTCTTCACCGAGACGATGAACGCCGAGGCGCTGGGCCGGCTTCTTCTGGAGCACAGCCTTTACAAGGGCCTGGAGCGCAAAGAGTTCACCCTTTACTATCAGCCGCAAATCGAAATGAATACCTGGAGCATCGGCAGTGTCGAAGCGCTGGTGCGCTGGCGGCATCCCACCCTGGGGCTTCTGCTGCCGGGGCAGTTTATCCCGCTCGCGGAGGAGATCGGGTTGATCGTGCCGCTGGGCGAATGGGTAATGCGTGAGGCGTGCCGCCAGGGCGCGCTCTGGCGCGAGCAGGGCCGCAATATCCGGGTCGCCATCAATCTGTCCGCGCGCCAATTCGAACAGGTCGGACTGGTGGAAACAGTGCAGAGCGCCCTCAGCGATTCGGGGTTCCCCCCGGAACTGCTGGATCTGGAGCTGACGGAAAGCACGATCATTCAGAACAAAGACAGCGCCGCCGAAACGCTCGCCACCCTCAAAGAACTGGGCGTGCGAATCTGTATCGACGACTTCGGAACGGGCTACTCATCGCTGTCCTATCTGCGGCGCTTCCCGCTGGACGTGCTGAAGATCGACCGATCGTTCGTCACCGGTCTCGCCGAAGATGTCCGCGATCAAGCTGTCGTCCGCGCCCTGATCGACCTCGCGCATGCTCTCGATCTGGTGGTGGTGGTGGAAGGCGTGGAAAACGTCGCCCAGCGCAACACCCTCTTTGACCTTGGCTGCGACATCATGCAGGGCTTTCTGTTCAGCCCCGCGCTCAGCGTCGAAGACGTCGACGTGTTCCTCGATACGATTCCAAGCACCCGCCGCCACTAAGCAAGAAAGAGCCGCCCGTTGGGGCGGTTTTTTTTAATCGATTGTTTGTCTCAATAAATAAAAAATACGTATTTCGAGCCTATTGACTCATTGGTCAATGTGTGATATATTTGTTTATCGATCAATTTGAGACAAGGAGGGCATGGGATGGAAACCACGGAAAACGAACTTTTGACGTTCGATGAGGCGCTGCAAGTGCTTGGCACCAGCCGGCCTACGCTCTATCGTCTGCTTAGCGCCGGCGACGTTCGCGGCCTGAAGGTCGGGCGCCAATGGCGCTTTCGGCGGAGCGATCTTCACCTGTATATGGACCGAGGACCGGTGGCGGCCGCGGTGACTTCGGGACCGGTGCTCGATACTGAGCTTGAGTTTTTTGCCGAACAGACCAGTCGCCTCTCGAAGGCGGCCACTCCGGAGGAGAAGATCGTGGAAGTGATTCATAATATCATTGTGGACGCGATCGCCCGCAAGGCGAGCGATATCCACATGGAGGCATGTACGCTGGACGGAGCCTCCGTCGAGCTGCAGCGCTATCGAATCGATGGGGTCATGCAGGAGATACGCCGGATTCCCGGTGAGCTGGAGGATGCAATGATGGCTCGGTGGAAGGTGATGGCGGATATGAACGCGGGGGAGAAGCGCGTTCCGCAGGACGGTCGAATTCCGCTCCAGCACGTCGGCAAGGATTTCGATCTTCGGGTGTCCATCACGCCGGTGCTGTCCGGCGAAGCCGCGACGATCCGTATCCTTGACCCCTCGACGATCCTTTTGGGTCTCGATAAGCTGGGGCTCATGCCCGACAGCATGGAGCAGATCCTGCGCATTATGCGACAGCCCAACGGGTTTGTCGTGATTACTGGCCCAACTGGGAGCGGAAAGACCACCACGGCTTATAGTTGTCTGCTGGAGCGATCCGGTCCCAATACCAAAATTGTCACGGTGGAAGACCCTGTCGAACTACAATTGGATTACACGACTCAGATCCAGACCAGCCCGCGCTTCGGTCTCACCTTTCCCGCCGCCATGCGCGCAATTCTGCGGATGGACCCGGATGTTGTCTGTTGCGGAGCGACCCGAGATGAGGAAACGCTGCAATTAGAACTGGAATCCGCTCTGACAGGTCACCTTGTTGTAACTACGCTGCACGCAACCGACGCACCCTCCGCCATCA
>JAOQAA010000594.1 GCA_025963815.1 Capsulimonas sp. | reverse complement strand
TGGCGTGAACCGTGAGACCTTGCGCCGCCTCGCCGAGGCCATCGAGCGCGGACTGGAAAAGCGCCAGCTGCGCGCGGGCGTCCTCCGGGTCTCCGTCAGCGCTGGCGAAGTGGGTAGCGACGCCAGTCACCGTCACGTTCGAAAGCCGATTGAGCGCCGCAAGGGCGCTTGCGGATTGGTCCGGCGCGAAACCCGCGCGGCCCATGCCCGTGTCGATGTCAAGGTGGACTTCGGCGGTCAGGTTCATGGACGACGCCGTTTGAGACAGAGCGGCGGCCATCACATGGCTGCTGACCACCGTGATGAGACCATGGGTCACGATCGTTTCGGCTTCATATGGGGTAACGGGGCTGAGCAGATAAACGCTGGCGTCGGGGCCGGCAATACGCCGGGCGGCGACGCCTTCTTCGACGGTGGCCACGCCGAAATCGCGAACGCCGAGCTTACAGCACTCGCGGACGATAATTTCCAGTCCGTGACCGTAGGCGTCGGCTTTGACGATCGCCATCACCCGGGCGCCATAGGTGTCGGTATAAAGCGTTTTGAGGTTCGCGAGGTTATGGGCAAGCGCATCGGCGTCGATCTCGGCCCAGGTACGGGGGTGTGGCGAAAGCAGCATGACGATTATCTCGAAAAAAAGAAGCCGCGCGCATCTCCCATGACGCGCGCGGCGGTGTTGGCGGTAGTGGCGTTATTTGAGCGCCAGCACAGAGGGATTTTGCGGTGAAACGCTGCTCCCCGTGCGGCGATACGGCGGAGGAACGAGTTGATCCAAAGCCCGCTCATAGCGATCCTTGCGGCCGTAGACCACGATCATATTCGTCAGCTTTCGGCCAGGCCGGGCCAGCGTCGTGCCGTTGTAATAAAAGCCGGTGCTGGTGCCTGCGTCCAGGTTCATAGCCTCGACACAGCCCAGGCCGCGCATCACGCGGGCGAGGCGGCCGAGATAAATCGCGTCGCGGGTCATCGCAAAGACAAGCTTGTTGCTGGAAGTAATCCCAACTGCGATGCGCGAATTGGGCGCGAGCATGCTCTTGTCTCGGAAGCGCTCGGAATGTGGATCAAGTACGATCCGGCCTTGTTGCAGCAGGCGCGGACCGCAGGCGCAGACGAAATCGTAGGCGCTCCAGTCATGATGGCGACCCCATTGGCAGCTCACCATATCCGCCTTGTTGCCGGGGGTCACGCACAGCGCCGTGCCCATGCCGCCAAAGTGGACCAGACTGCCGCCAATGACGATATCGCCGACCGGCCGAAGGTTGTCCAGCGAGAAGAATGTGCCGGTGACGGCGACATTCGGGTTCGCCCGATCGATCATCTGCCGGAACGGCTCCGAGGTCCCATTACCGTTACGCGCCATGACCGCCGAGACTTTGACATTTGGGTCGTTCAGATCGACGGTAATGACCTTGACGGGAACCCTCGCGACATTGGTCTGCCAGAAGCGAATGCTGCGGCCGCCCGTATCGTCGCCATGTGTCGCGACATAGTGCGATCGCTTGGCGGCGACGCGGGCGTTGTGCGCGGCGAGCCGAGACTGGTGCAGCGCCTGCGCGCGAATCAAGCGAGCATTGTGCGCGGCCATCTTCTTGGCGTAGGCCGCCTGACGGATCGCCAGCTTACGATCAAGCTCCGCCTGCTGAAACGCATGCTTGCGAGTGCGCTCGGCCTGCTGGGCGGCGAGACGGCGGTCGTGCGCTGAGACGGCTTTCGTCGCCTTCCGATCACGCGCTTCGTTTTGATAAGAGGCAAGAGTGATCCGCGCCTTGCGCTCATGTGTCGCCTGCTCCGCCGCCTGACGACGCGCCAGCAGATCCTGCTGGGCCGCCCATTTCTGATGCTGCGCGGCGCTCGCCGCCGCCTGACGGCGCGCCTTCAGATTCTTGGAGATGGAATCGGAGTGATCCACCGCCGCCTGCTTCGCGGCCAGCCGGCGATCATGCGCGGACTTGGCGGCGCGCGCTTCGCGGGATAGGCCCCTCTTGGCGGCTGCGGTTTTATGGGAGGCTTTCTTTTGAGAGGCCGCAAGCTGCGCGGCGCGCTTGTTGTGCTTGGCGAGCGCAGCCCTGCGCTCTTCGTTGTCAGTTTTCAGCTGCGCCAGGCGGTTGTTGTGCTGCCGCAGCGCGCGGCGTTCCTTGGGACTGAGTTCGCGGACTTTCGCGACATGCGCTCGCCAAGCAGCCTTTTGCTTGGCCGCAAGCCGCTTCCCATGCAGCGCGTTTTGTTTGGCGAGAAGCCCATGCTGTTTCGCAAGAAGCGCATGTTTTTTCTCGCGCGCGGCCTGCTGCTTCGCGGCCAGGCGCTTGGCTTGCGCGTTTTTATGGGAAGCCTGCGCCGACGATGCCGGGGCGGCTTTATGTTTTGTGTTATGGTGATGCGAATCCGATGCGGACTGGCTCTTGCCGGAAGCACTGACAGCACAAAGGCTGCTGGCGGCCAAGAGACAGAGAGCAACGGATGCAGCGCGGCGCTGGAACTTCATAGCCGTTTCCTCCCCACCCTCAAAAGCAAACCGTGAGACCACTATTAAATTGATTATCGGCTATTACAAACAAAAAACGAAGTTCCTAACCCACCGCAAATTCACGGGATGTTTCTGATCGGCTTTGTCTTATTCGGAAACGTGACGCTGCGCCCAGGCGGCGTCCAGCGCGACGCGCAGTTTCGCGGCGGCGTCCGACGGGTCGGCGGCGCCGGTAATGGCGTCGGTGACGGCCACGCCGTCCGCTCCGGCGGCGATACACTCCGCCGCCTGTTCGGGCGTTTGGATACCGCCAAACCCAATCACGCGGATCTGGACGGCGTCTTTGATCTTTCGCAGAGCCGTCAGGCCGGATTGGTCCGGGTTCGTCGCCTCGTCCGCCTGGAACACGGGACCGAACTGCACATAATCGGCGCCACCGCGCTCGGCGCGCGCGGCTTCCTCGACAGACCGGGCGAAAGCGCCGACCAATTGGACATTATCACCGCGCAAATAGCTGCGTGCATCCGACGGACGGTACGAATGCTCGCGCAGCATCAGGCCGTCGGCGCGGCATTTTTCGGCCAGTTCGATGTCGCCCGTTACGACGAAAAGCGCCTTGCCGGCGGTCATTTCGCGCAAATGGAGGGAGACGGCATAAATCGCCAGGTCGTCCGTTTCGCCGCTTACGGCGCGCAGCTGGACGATGTCGACTCCGCCCTGGATCGCCGCGTCGATAAGGGAGATCGGGCCGGACGCCCCTTCGGAGGATTGCCGATACAGGTTTCGATCTGTCACCAAGGTGAGACTTGGTCCGGTTAAATCAGTCACAATCGGTATTGTACCCACATTCCCGCGGGCGCGGTCAACAAGCAAGGCGGCGTCAGGGGCAAAAAAAGCCTGCCCCTGACGCCGCCTGGAACGTCTTTATGGTTAGAATGAGATTTCGGGCAGCTCCTCGGTGTCGTCGATAAAGACGCGCTTCGCGGCTTCTTCGAACGTCGTCATTCCCGCCATGACCTTCTGCGCGGCGTCTTCGCGCATGGACACCATGCCATGCGCCATCGCCGCCTTGCGAATCTTGTTCGAGGGAATGCGCGCAAGGACCATGTTGCGGATGTTATCATCCATTCCCATGATCTCCTGAATGCTGGCCCGGCCTTTGTACCCCGTGCCTTCACAGACATCGCAGCCGCGGCCGATCACAAACGTGGCGCGGCGTGCTTCCGGCGAATCGGGATGCACGCCGAAGGACTTCATCATCTCGGGATCGGGGGTCGTGGGCATCGCACAGTTGACGCAGACTTTGCGGACGAGGCGCTGGGCCATGACGCCGACCACGGACGAAGCGACCAGGAACGGGTCGACATCCATGTTCAGCAGGCGCGTGACGGCGCCGGAGGCGTCGTTACAGTGCAGCGTGGAGAAGACCATGTGGCCGGTCAGCGCCGCGCGGAACGCGATTTCCGCCGTTTCGGAGTCACGGATCTCACCGACATAGATGATGTCCGGGTCCTGGCGCAAAATGGCGCGCAGCTGCTTCGCCATCGTCAGGCCGGCCTTCTCATGCACGTTGGACTGGCGAATACCGTCCAGATCGTACTCGATCGGGTCCTCAACCGTGATGATGTTGACCTCAGGAGTATGAATGGCCTGAATGGCGCTGTAAAGCGTGGTCGTCTTACCCGAGCCAGTCGGGCCGGTCGCGAGGAAGATGCCGTGCGGCTTGCGGATCAAATTGTTCAGCAGCTTGAGATTGCGTTCGGAAAAGCCCAGCTGATCCAGACCGGGACGGCGCCCGCCCTTGTCCAGAATACGCAGAACGATGGATTCGCCGTACTGGGTCGGCAGGGAAGAAACGCGCATGTCGATCGCGCGGTTGTCCAGCGTGACGGCGATGCGTCCGTCCTGCGGCACACGGCGCTCGGCGATGTTCATATCCGCCATGATCTTGACGCGCGATGTACAAGCCGCCTGGAACTCACGGCGGATACTGTCCACATGGTGCAGGGTGCCGTCGATGCGATAGCGAATATCGAGCGTATCGCGGCGGGGCTCAAAGTGAATGTCACTTGCGCCCGCCTTGATGGCTTTGGAAAGAATGGTGTTCACCAGCTGAATGACCATCGGCTGGTCGACATCAGCTTCCTCCAGACCTTCGGGCTGATTGGTGGTCAGCACACCAGTGCGGCCGCCGGGGGATTGCCCGCCTTCGCCGGGCTTACGGATGGCGGCGGGCGGCGTGGCGAAACGGGCGGGACTGTTTGCAGCCGACGGAGGCAGCAATGCGGGAACGGAGCTGCGCTGGCCAGGCGGCGCGATCGGCGGCTTGGGCGCGTTGGGGTCGCCGGGATTGGCGGCGTTACGGATTTCGGGAATGCTTGCGGCGCCGACCACAGCGCCAACAAGCACGCGGTCCTGATAACTGCGCTCGATCTCCTGGCGAATATGCTCTGCCGTGGCCAGCGCCGGAGCGATCCGAACACGCTGGCTGACGCCGATCCTGGCGGCGGCCTTCATGACCTCATCGGTCCAGTCAGCGACGGCGAGGCGCAGCGTGCCGTCCGGCTTGCGTCCGATCGGAAGCAGCTCGTACTGTTTCGCGAACGCCGCATCCACCATCGGCAGCACCGATGGGTCAAGGGTAATCTCTTTGAGATTGATGTAAGGGATATCGAGATGCTGAGCGTGGGCGCGAGTCACCTGCTCTTCGCCCATCATTTCGAGACTGACGATCGCGTCGGTCAGCGCCGTCCCGTGCTGACGCTTGTGCGCCTGCGCCGAAACGCGCTGGGCGTCGGTCAGGAGCTTCTGCTCCACCAAAAACTGGCCGAAATCCTCGGCTCCCTCAAACTGCGATGTATCTGCCACGTCCGCCATCCTTTATTACTTGCTCCAAGATGGAAAAACGCAATCAACGGGATTGCGTTTCGCTTTATGATCCATTCATTCCTGGGAGCCGTCGCTCTTTAAGTCTATTATAACATTAGTGCGCCGGAGCTCGACTGTCCTTCAATGAAAAGACGCCGGAATTAACGGTCACGGCGTCCGCGCAGGCCGCCGTCATCGTCATCGTCGTCTTCACCGAAGTGTTCATCCTCAATATCGTCCAGGGCGCCAGACGAATCCGTGTAGGACGAAATCTCTTCGCCCCGGAAGACCGTCACCAGGAAGTCCTCACGGTCGAACGACGGCAGGTAGGACGAAACAATGTCCTCGTCGATCTGCGAGAGAAGTTCTTCCTCAGTGTTGACAGGCAGGTCCGCTTCAAGCACGAGCGTCGCATGGATCGTGTCGTGGGCGTAATGCAGGTCTAGCTGGCCGATCCGCCGGTCTTCGTCCCAGATCAGGAAGATTTCCGAGCTTTGCGTGCGAACCAGACGGGAAAGGCGATAGCGGTAAGTGTTTTCCATAGGATAAATAAAAAAGGGGGAGCCATCGTCTGACTCCCCCGCGTAACGGCGTATCGGTTAAGCGGGCTCAGGCCGCAAGTTCGGCAATGGGCGACGCTGTTCAGGTGTGCTGGATGAAGGGTCTCCAGTGGATGGCGGCGGGAAAGTCGGAGCCTTCGGCGGCTTCGACGGCGCGGGAACCTTTGCGCCTTCCATCAGCTCGATGAACTCTTCGCGCTCCAGGGATTCTTTCTCCAGAAGCACGCGGACGATCTCGTCCATCTTGACCCGGTTGTCGAACAGGATCGTGCGGGACCGATCGTAGCACTCGTCAATGATTGAGCGCACTTCCTTATCGATCTCCACGGCGATGGTCTCGGAGTAATTGCGCTCCTCGTTCCAGTCACGGCCCAAGAAGGGGTTGCCATGCCGGGTACCGAGAACGACCGGTCCGAGACGCTCGCTCATGCCGTATTCGCAGACCATAGCGCGGGCGATGGCCGTGGCGCGCTCGAAGTCGTTCGATGCGCCCGTCGTCACCTCGCCGTAAACGGCTTCTTCGGCGACGCGTCCAGCGAGCAGCGCGCTGATATCGTCGAGGAATTCCTGACGGGTGGTCAGGTACTTGTCCTCAGTCGGATACTGCATCGTGTAGCCCAGGGCCCGACCGCGCGGCAGGATCGAGATCTTGTGGACTGGGTTCGCGTTCGGCAGCAGCTCGCCGACGACCGCGTGGCCGACCTCATGATAAGCGATCCGCTCGCGGATCTGATCGTTCATGATGCGCGACTTGCGCTCGGGACCGGCGACGACGCGATCAACAGACTCGTTGAAGTCCGGGATCTCGATGCGGGTCTTGTCTTTGCGCGCCGCCAGAAGCGCCGCTTCGTTGACCAGGTTCGCCAGGTCCGCGCCGCTGAAGCCCGGGGTGCGGCGAGCGAGCGCATGGGCGCTGACATCTTCCGCGATCGGCTTGCCGCGCAGGTGGACTTCCAGGATCGCCTCGCGGCCCTTGGCGTCCGGCGTATCCACCGTCACGTGGCGGTCAAAACGTCCGGGGCGCAGAAGCGCAGGGTCAAGGACATCCGGGCGGTTGGTCGCAGCGATCATAATGACGCCGGAATTCTGATCGAAGCCGTCCATCTCGACCAGCAACTGGTTGAGTGTCTGTTCGCGCTCGTCGTGACCGCCGCCCATCCCGGCGCCGCGCTGGCGTCCGACGGCGTCGATCTCGTCAATGAAGATCAGCGACGGGCGATTGGCCTTAGCGGTGTCGAACAGATCGCGGACACGGCTCGCGCCGACGCCGACAAACATCTCGACAAAGTCCGATCCAGAGATATGGAAGAACGGGACGCCCGCCTCGCCGGCAATGGCGCGGGCCAGCATCGTCTTGCCGCATCCAGGAGGTCCGAGGAGCAGAACGCCCTTCGGGATCTTGGCGCCCAGAGCCTGGAACTTCTTCGCGTTCTTCAGGAACTCGACGACTTCCTCCAGCTCCTGCTTGGCTTCCTCGACACCAGCCACATCATCAAACGTCACCTTCGGAACGCTGTCCGTCAAACGCTTCGCCTTTGAGCGTCCGAACGACATCGCCTGGTTTCCGCCGCTCTGCGCCTGACGCAGGAAGAAGACCCAGATGAAGACGACCGCAAGCAGCGGGAGCAGTGCGGTGACAAGCATTCCCAGCAGCCCATCCGGGATCGGCGGCTTCGGGTAACTAAAATTGACTTTGTGAGCGCGTAAAGTCGTGTCCAAGTCACGCTGGACCTGCGGATTGTCCGGAAGCTCCACGATGAAGTCCCCGGAGCGCGGCCCAGAGCTGGCGGCGTAAGAACCCTCGAAGGTGTTGTTCTTTTTGATGACGCCCTTGATCACATCTCCTTGTTCGACATCAGAGACGAACTGGCTGTAAGGGACGACCTTAGGCGAATCGCTGCCCATAAATGGCAATTTATTGCTTTTAGCAAAGTAAATTACCATACACAGGACAAGGATCGGGACGAGGTAGCGTACTATATTTTTCGTGTTCAACAGTGCCTCCCTCCGCACATTTGGAATAACGTGGGAAGAAAAATCCTAACGGGCCGTCTTACTGAGACGCTGCCGTGGCGGAAGTATACCACATTCTCCTCGCGACCGACAACAACGAGATGCTCGCTGTCGCAGGGGCGAATGCGTTCTTTCATTAACTACGCAAATGGGCGAACTTGCGTTCCCCACTAAAAAGCGTCGATGTATTCCGTTCTACCCAATCTTACGACTGAGTATGCGTTATGACACTATTGCGGCTCTAAAAGAACCGCATCTCCGATACGAACGAGGGAGACGGCCAGTGTCCCTGCCCCCAGTTCGATCGTATGGGCGGCCCCTGGACAGCGCACCAGCGGCCGCCAGGGAGGCACGCCCGGCAGCACGGCAAGCACGCTCAGATCACGACTTAGAAAAAGAATATCCAATGGAAACGCGACGAAGCAGGTATGAATTGAAGCGACGCCGGGGAACCACATCCCCTCGCCCGCCGGCAGCGCGCGCCGTCCCAAAACACCGATTCCTTGCGCCCACCATGAATCGACCCGCTCGACGCGCGCCAGCGGCGCTCCGTTCGACGCAAGCGCCAGCATATATTGAACGTAATCCGCCATATGCCGATCAGTGTACCTGCGTGCGCACGAGAGCGCGATGCTTGGCAGAGAACACAAACAACAAGGGCGGCTCTATTTCCCATGGGAAATAGAGCCGCCCAAGTACTAAGGGCTGACATCAAGCCGGGACTAGGTCGTCACTTTTACCATCCTGGAATAGCAAAAGCCATGACCTCTTACCACTGCCCAAACACGATGCCCGCCGTTCCATTAGGCGCTCAGGGTGAACGTGGAGCGTCGGCGGAACGCCATCAGGCCAAGCATCGCGCCACCCATGATGATCGCGGCCACGGTTCCGGGTTCTGGAACAGTCGAGGAGGGCTGGAAGGTGACGATCGCGCCCTGCGAACCGTCGGCGTTGCCGCCAGGTCCGGGGGATACGAAGCTGCTGCGAGTGACGGTGTAGGTTCCGCTCGCGAACACATATTGCTGCGAGATCGTCGTGGGCGTGTCGGTGAAGAAGGCGCTCTTGCCGTTGCCGAGGAGATCGCCGCCGTCCGCCGTCCCGTTGAAGACGCCGGTGAATTGATGCGCGATGGAAGTGCTGCTCGCCACATCGAAGATCGTCAGCGTCGTGCTATAGGGGCTGTTTACAAACGAGTTTGGCCCCGTAGCAGGAGTCGTGAACTCGGACAGATTGCTCAGAACAATCGCGGTGGGAGCGCCGATGACGCCTACGCTGGAGCTGTTCGCAATGGTGAGCGTGCTGGTGCCGCTGAGGATCGCGTTGGTCGCATAGACGGACGTGAAGCTGAAGTTCTGCGCATGGACCTGACCGGCGCTCAGGAGGGTGCTCAGAGCCGCCACGGCGAAGGCGCCGACAACGGCGTTACGTGTTTTCATTACTTTAGGTTCCTTTTGTTGATCCTAAGCTTGGACCATTGAGTATGAATTGGAGACTTGGTCCCTTGCTGCGTGCATTAGATAGCAAACATGGCACTGCAACCTTAGGGAGCGTACAACACTGGGGATCCAGAACCGCACTGCCAATATACCCCGCATGGCGTGAAAATTATCACACAATTAGAAAATATTAGAAATATTTTTTAAGAGTCGGATGGCTGCTTGCTTACTATTATTTATAAATTCAAG
>JAOQAA010000556.1 GCA_025963815.1 Capsulimonas sp. | reverse complement strand
AAACCGCGCCTGCAAGAGCGCAGAAGTCCGCCTGCGCGGACTACATATTCCAAGACGGATTTCAATAGTTATGAACGTTGTTTTAGACATTATCGCCTTCGACCATGTAACCCACGTAGGTGGGTTTCTGCGCTCTTGCAGGCGCGGTTTCCAACCGCCGGCATCGTACCGCCGACTGATTACGTGTGCGCTATTGCCGTCTGCAATTGTCGGCCTGTCATTGTCCCACCAACTTCTGGCCCAAACCCTCTCCATACCGATACCGCTCAATCAAAACTGGCGCCTCCAGGACACCAAAAAGGCGACGGCCCCCGGCGAAGCCGTCTCCAGTGTCGCTTATAAACCCAGTGGCTGGTACGCGGCCACTGTTCCGGGAACCGTGCTGACGACTCTGGTGAACAATCACGTTTACCCGGAGCCGCTCTACGGCCTGAACAATCAGAAGATCCCGGACAGCCTTTCGGAAACGTCCTACTGGTACCGCACCACATTCACCCCGCCGCCGACGTATGCGGGGCGTCACATTTGGCTGAACTTTGAAGGGATCAATCACAAGGCCGAAGTGTGGGTGAATGGGAAGAATGTCGGGCGGATCGAGGGCGCGTTTACGCGCGGCGTATTCGATGTGACGCCTTATGCGAAAGCTGGCGCGCGAAGCGCCGTGGCGGTGCGTATCCTGACGCCGCCGCATGCGAGCGGCGGTATCAGCAATCCGTCCAACCCCGTCCTGCAGACGCTGGCGAATGGCTATGGCCCAAACGGCGGCAACCTGGAAGGCGACTCGCCGACATTCTTCTGCTCGGTCGGCTGGGATTGGATCCCCACCATCCATGACCGAAACGTCGGCATATGGCAAAATGTGTTTTTATCCGTTACCGGCCCGATCGTCATCAAGAACCCATATGTCACGAACTCTCATGTCACAGCGAGCAGCAGCGCCGCCGATCTGACGCTCAAAGTGGAGCTGCAAAATGTCACCAGTCAGGCGCAGATCGGCGTGCTGAAAGGCAGTGTCGCTGGACAGGCGTTTTCGCGGAATGTCACGGCGGAAGCGAATTCGTCCCAGACCGTCACGCTGTCTGGGGAGGATACGCCGGCGCTGCATCTCGCGCATCCCAAGCTCTGGTGGCCGAACGGCTATGGCGCACAGACGCTCTACACGATGCCATTGACGTTCACGATTGGTAAATCCGCGAGCGACTCGAAGAGCGCCACATTCGGCGTGCGCACGATTGATTACGGCGGCGTCGGCAATGGAGCGGGATCGCTCAAGTTGTCCGTGAACGGCGTCCCGATCATGATGCGCGGCGGCAACTGGGGCCTGGACGAAGCCCTCAAGCGCAGTCCCCACGCGCGGCTGGAGGCCCAGATCAAGCTGCACAAGGATGTCGGCTTCACCATGATCCGTAACTGGTGCGGTCAGACCACACAAGAAGACTTTTACGCGCTTTGTGACAAGTACGGCATTCTCGTCTGGAACGACTTCTGGCTAGACGACACCGTCAACTATCCCATCGATGCAAAGATGTTTCTCGCCAACCAGCGCGACACGATGCTCCGTTTTCGAAACCATCCCAGCATCGCGCTCTGGTGCCAGCGCAACGAATTTCCCGTCGGGACGCCCTTTGAAAAGGAGATGATCGAACTCGCCTCGGAGGTAGACCCCGGCCGATGGTTCCAGCCCTGCTCCTCCAGCCAGCACGGCGTTGGCGATGGTGATTACGGGATCGAAGCCGTGGCGCACTACTTCGGACCGTTTAAGGACGTGTTCCACACGGAGACAGGCGCGCCGTCGATCCCCACGCTGGAAGCGGTTCGGGCGATGATGCCGAAAGAAGACTGGGGCACATTCAACGACGACTGGACCCAGCACGACCTCTGCCAGAACAACTACGCGCCCGCGCTCACCCAGCGCTATGGCCCCATCGCCGATACGGTAGATTTCGTGCGCAAGGCGCATTTGGCCGATTATGAAACCTACCGGGCGATGATCGAGGGACGTAACTCCCGTATGTTCGATCCCTGCTCGGGCATTATCCTCTGGATGAGCAACCCCGCGCAGCCCAGTTTGGTCTGGCAGATTTACAACTACGACCTGGAGCCAACCGCGGCTTACTTTGGCGTCAAGCATGCCTGCGAAATGACGCACGTTCAAATGACTCCTGAGGGCAAGGTGCAGGTGATCAACAATCAGCCCAAAACGCTGACGAGATTGACGGCTGTCGCGGACGTTTACAATCTGAACGGCGTTCGCGTCTCCCGGCAAAGCGCCAAGCTATCCGCCTCGCCGGCGGCCGCCACGGGCGCGTTCACAATCGCCTGGCCGGATTCGCTTCACTCGGCGCACTTCGTCAAGCTGATCCTCAAGGACCCCATGGGTAAAGTTCTGTCCAGTAACTTTTACTGGCGCGCGACCAAAGGCGACGACACAAGCGCCTTGCAGACATTGCCTCCGGTTGCGCTGGATGTCCGCGCCGCTCGATCCGACGCAGGCGGGACCACGACGCTGCGTGTGACCCTTGCGAACCATACGAAGTCAGTCGCGCTGATGTCACATTTGCAGTTGCGTCGAGCCAAGTCGGGGGCGCGCGTGCTGCCGGTGACGTACAGCGACAACTATGTCTCTCTGCTGCCTGGCGAAACCCAAACCCTCACCATCCAGGCGGCGACCAAAGATCTCCACGGTGAATCCCCTCTAATCGCCGTGGATGGATGGAACGTGACCGCTACGCCGTCACGCTCCGCCACAGTTTCCATCATGCCAAATATCGATGCCGGGCTCGCCAAGGTTTCTGAAATCCATGGGATCGACTGTGGAGTCGGCTGGCTCCCTGGCTACGCCGCCGATTGCTATGTGACGGGTGGCGGCCAGGCGGCGACGGACAATCCGATTGATACGCAGGGCGTCGCCGGCTCCGCCCCGGCGATCCTCTACCGTACCGAGCGCAACGGCGAATCTACATATACGATTCCCGCAAAGGCGGGACAGACGTACAACATCGCTCTGCATTTTGCCGAGACGTTCTTTCAGGCCAAGGGCCAGCGCGTATTTCACGTGGATGTCAATGGTGAGCGCAAGCTAAGCGACTTCGACATCTTCACCGCCGCCGGGGGCAAAGACCGGGCGAATGTCCAGATCATCCCAGGCGTGCGCGCTGACGCCGGCGGGCATATTGTGATCCGGTTCATCAAGGGATCGGCGGACCAGCCCAAGGTCTGCGGGATTCAGATATTGCCGGCAAACAGCAAATAAACGGAGATGTGAACGTTCGCTCCTTCCGCAAATAACTTTCTGTAAAAACTTCTCCCCAAAACAAGGATACGCCGCCATTGGCAGCGAACTAACCTCCGGCGTCATTGTGGCGCACGGTTGTTCGTATCGAGCCATTGGAGGCGTAGTCAAATGTGCCGGAATATTCGCATCTTATTCAACATGGACCCACCAGTGACGGAGGATGAAATCCGGTCGGCGGCGCTGCAGTATGTGCGTAAAATCAGCGGGGCCGCCAAACCGTCCAAGGCCAACGAGGTCGCGTTTCAGGCGGCGGTAGAGGAGATTGCCAGCGCATCCGAACGATTGCTCGGCGCGCTGACGTCCCATTCGGCGCCGAAGAATCGTGAAGAAGAGGCGGCGAAGGCTCGGGCGCGAAGCGCGGAAAGATACGCCAAGTGACACGCACACAAATCGACGGTGCGGAGCCGATTGCTGAAGAGGCGATGCAAAAGGCGCGGGCGATGGTGGACTCCGTCTACCGCTCGGAGTCACGCCGCGTGTTCGCGACATTGATCCGGTTGCTCGGCGACTTCGACACAGCCGAGGAGGCGATGCAGGACGCCTTCGCGGCGGCGGCCGAGCAGTGGCCGCAGGACGGCGCGCCGGCAAACCCGCGGGCGTGGCTTGTTTCCACGGGACGGTTCAAAGCCATCGACGGCATGCGGCGGAGGGCGCGGTTCGACGCGTCGCTGGCGAGGCTTGCCGAGCAGATCGAGGAAGACACGCGCGCCACCGCGCTCACATGGGAAGAAGAGGGGGTGGAAGACGACCGCCTGCGCCTGATCTTCATCTGCTGCCACCCGGCGCTCTCACCGGACGCCCGCGCCGCGCTGACCCTGAGGGAAGTCTGCGGACTGACCACCGAGGAGATCGCCCGCGCCTTTCTGACGTCGCCCACCACGGTCGCCCAGCGGATTGTGCGCGCGAAATCGAAGATCCGCGATGCTAAAATCCCCTACCAATCTCCCGAGCCGGCCGATCTGCCGGGCCGCCTCGACACCGTTCTTCACGTCATCTATCTTGTGTTCAATGAAGGGTACTCGGCGTCGTCGGGTGATTCGCTCACGCGCGCCGATCTTTCGAGCGAGGCGATCCGGCTGGCGCGGCTTGTCCGCGAGCTGCTGCCGGAACCGGAGGTCTTGGGGCTTCTCGCGCTGATGCTGCTCCATGAGTCGCGCCGCGCGGCCCGCGCTTCCTCGGACGGCGATCTCATTCTGCTGGAAGAACAAGACCGAACGCTTTGGGACCGCGATTGCATCGCGGAGGGCGCAGCGCTGGTAGAGCAGGCGCTGCGCACGCGCCGCTTCGGTTCGTACACGCTCCAGGCGGCGATCTCGGCGGTTCACGCCGAAGCCCTCAGCGCCGCAGAGACTGACTGGGCGCAAATCGTCGGGCTTTACGATGTGCTGGCGCGATTGGAGCCCTCGCCCGTGATTCGTCTGAACCGCGCCGTCGCGGTCGCGATGCGCGACGGGCCCGAAGCGGGCCTTGCGCTCATCGACGCCATTCTCGCGCAGGGCGAACTCTCGGACTACTATCTGGCGCACTCCGCCCGGGCGGAGCTGTGCCGAAGATCGGGTCGAATCGCCGAAGCGCGCGCTTCCTACGAACGCTCGCTGGAGCTGACGCTGCAGGAGCCTGAACGCCGTTTTCTGGAGCGGCGGCTGGCGAATCTTTCACGCTAAGACCATCACAAAATAAATTCCGAAATTTCTGCATCAAATGTCGATTTCGTATTTTACCGAACGACTAAATAGTGTCAGCAGGAGATTTTGACGCCGCCCTGGGGGGATCGATGAAGTATTTGTGTCTGGTCTATCATGAGGAGGGGACGCTGGAGGCGCTTTCCAAAAGCGAGTACGACGCGCTTGTGGATGAGGCGCTCGCTTATAAAGACGAACTGGAGCGCGGAGGGCGCGGCATCTCGGCGCACGCGCTGCAGCCGGTCGAAACGGCGATAACCCTTCGGGTGCGCAATGGCAATGTATCGATGACGGACGGCCCCTTCGTCGAAACAAAAGAGCAGCTCGGCGGCTACTATCTGATCGAAGCGACCGACTTAAACGACGCCATCCGATTGGCTTCGAAGATTCCCTCATCACGGCTCGGCGGCATCGAAGTGCGGCCGGTTCAGGAGCTAAGACCCGAATAACAGCGCTGTGACTCCTTCAGGATGGTTGCCTGGTAAAAATACCTTGACAAGCATCCTTGTGTCCCTTATAATTAACCAAATGGTTAATTAATGGATTGGTAAGAACTATGTCTCAGGAACAACTCAGCGCCACATTTGCCGCTCTCGCCGATCCTACCCGGCGGGCGATCCTTGCGCGACTTGCTTCCGGTGAAGCTTCGGTCAAGGATCTTGCCGAGCCGTTTGCGATCAGCGCGCCCGCCGTCACCAAGCACCTGAAGGTGCTGGAGCGCGCTGGGCTGATTTCGCGTGGCCGGCATGCGCAGTGGCGGCCCTGCCGTCTCGAAGCGAAGCCGCTGCGCGAGATTGCCGACTGGGTGGAGCAGTATCACAAGTTTTGGGAGGAAGGTTTTGATCGTCTGGATGTCTATCTTCGCGAAGTGCAGGACCAAGGAAAAAACAATGACACAAACAATCGATAATTCAGGCAAGGCCGTTGTTGGGGAAGATACGCGCGAGATCGTTATCACACGCGTCTTCGACGCCCCGCGCTCGCTGGTCTACACGGCGTGGACCGACCCGGATCAATTGAAGCGCTGGTACGCGCCGAACGGCTGCACGATGGAAATCGTAAAGTTCGATTTTCATGTCGGCGGCGGTCTGCACCTATGTATCCATAACCCGAAATTTGGCGACTGCTGGTGCGCGGGCGTTTTTCAGGAGATCGTCGTTCCTGAACGCCTTGTCTACACGCTCTCGTTTGCGGATAAGCAGGGGAACTTTATGGAGCCTGCGGAGATGGGAATGAAGGCCAACTGGCCGCGCGAAACCACCGTCACCGTCACGTTCGTCGAGCAGGACGGCAAGACGACGGTAACTTTACATCAGACCGTTCTGGAATCGCTGGCCAAGCAGACGGGCGCCTACCCCAGCTGGCTCGAAATGCTGGATCGCCTGAACGAACTTGTCACTCAATAATCGAAGCCCAGGAGAATAGCAGATGACCACGAAAACAAACACCGCCGTTGCGGAGCCGACGGCGGATCGGGAGATTATCAGCACGCATGTTTTTGAGAGCCCGCGCGAGCGGGTGTTCCAGGGTTGGAGCAACCCGGATCAACTGGTCCAGTGGTGGGGACCGGACGGCTTCACGAATACGTTCCAAGAGTTCAGCTTCGCGCCGGGCGGTGAATGGAAGTTCATCATGCATGGGCCAGATGGAAAGAACTACGATAACCACATCGTCTTCGAGGAGATCGCAGCTCCTTCTCGGGTTGTTTTCCAGCATGTGACGTCCCCAAGGTTTCAGGTGACGGCGACATTTGATGATCTGGGCGCCCAAACCAAGGTTACGTTCCGAATGCTCTTTGAAACGGCGAAGGTTTGCGAGGCGGTGAAGATATACGCTGTGGAAGCGAACGAGCAAAATTTCCGGCGCTTAGAAGCGCTGATTGCGAAAGACTGACAGGCAAGTTCTCAATTTTATCTGGAAACATCAGGAGAAACATTATGTCAGAAACATTGGAAAACGTATCGGGTCAGGAATTGGTCATCACGCGCATTGTGAAGGCGCCGCGCGATCTTGTCTTTCAGGCGTGGACTGAGGTCGAGCGCTTCTCGAAATGGTGGGGGCCGAAGGGCTTTGATCTGGGCGTTGCGAATGCGGACATCCGTCCGGGCGGCGAATTTCACTACAGCATGAAGTCCGCTGGGGGGCAGGAAATGTGGGGCAAATTTGTGTACCGTGAGATCGAAGCGCCGGAACGGCTGGTCTTTGTCAGCTCGTTCTCGAACCCCGAGGGCGAAATTACCCAGGCGCCATTCAGTAACGATTGGCCGCTGCGGGTTCTGAACATCGTCACGTTTACCGAGCAGAATGGCGAGACGACGATGACGCTGCGTGGCGGGCCTATCAATGCAAGCGCGGCTGAACAGGCGTTTTTCGAGGGCATGTTCGACAGCATGCGCGGCGGATTTGGCGGCACGTTCGATCAATTGGACGCTTACCTGGCGTCGGTGTGAAAAGTCCGATATAATCAAGACGGAAAGTTCGAAAAATAAAATCGGATGGGATGTCGATTCGCCCGCGGTTCGTTCGACTAAGTAGTGAGAATGTCGAAAAAGCGGCGGGCGAAAGCTCAGGAAGGAGCAGCGGATGAGCGGAGTGCGGGTGCTGGTGGGGACGCGCAAGGGCGCGTTTATCCTGACATCGGACGAGAAGCGTCAGGAGTGGGAGGTGAGCGAGCCTCACTTTCCTGGCTGGGAAATGTACCATCTCAAAGGCTCGCCCGTCGATCCGAACCGGATCTACGCCTCGCAGTCCAGCGGCTGGTTCGGGCAGCTGATCCAGCGATCCGACGACGGCGGCAAGACCTGGGAGCCGGTGGGCAACGAGTTTGCCTACGACGGCGTACCCGGAACGCATCAATGGTACGACGGCACGCAGCATCCCTGGGAGTTCAAGCGCGTCTGGCACCTGGAGCCTTCGCTTACCGACGCCGATGTCGTCTACGCGGGCGTTGAGGACGCCGGTCTGTTTCGCTCGGATGACGCCGGCAAAACCTGGACCGAGCTGAGCGGTCTGCGCGCCGCCAAAGGCCCGCTCTGGCAGCCGGGCGCCGGCGGCATGTGCCTGCACACGATTATTTTAGACCCCGCCGATCCGCGAAGAATCTTCGTCGCTATCTCCGCCGCCGGCGCGTTCCGCACCGACGATGGCGGCGAGACATGGCTTCCGATCAACAAGGGACTACGCTCCGATTACGAGCTTCCGGACCCGGCGGCTGACGTCGGCCACTGCGTCCACAGCATCGCCATGCACCCCTCGCGCCCGAATGCGCTCTTCATGCAGAAGCATTGGGATGTCATGCGCAGCGACGACTCTGGAGACATGTGGCGCGAAGTCAGCGGCAACCTGCCCAGCGACTTCGGCTTCCCGATCGAAGTCCATGCGCACGAACCCGAAACGATCTATGTCGTTCCGATCAAGAGCGATTCCCATCACTTCCCACCGGAGGGCAAACTCCGTGTCTACCGCAGCCGCACCGGCGGAGATGAGTGGGAGGCCCTGACAAACGGACTGCCTCAAAAAGACTGCTATGTGAACATACTGCGAGACGCCATGGCCGTTGATTCGCTTCCCTCCTGCGGTGTCTATTTCGGCACGACAGGCGGCCAGGTCTACGGCTCATCCGACAGCGGCGACAATTGGCAGGCGATCGTCCGCGACCTTCCAGGCGTGCTTTCCGTCGAGGTGCAGACGCTGCCATGATCGTCGTCACGCTGCCGCATCATCTGCGAACACTGGCCCGCATGGACGGCGACGTCGAGATCGAACTGGACGGCCCTATAACCCAGCGCACGGTGATTGATGCTCTGGAAGCCCGCTACCCTGCCCTGCGCGGCACGATCCGCGACTACGGAACTCAGAAGCGCCGTCCGTTCTTAAGGTTCTTCGCCTGCGGCCAGGACCTCTCGCACGAATCCCCCGACGCGCCGCTCCCTGACGCCGTCGCATCGGGGGAGGAGCCGTTTCTGATCGTGGGGGCGATGGCGGGCGGATAGAGCTTCTACACCCCCCGGCCCTTCGGGCCACCCGTCCCGGGTTACACCCACCCCGGCCTTCGGCCACCCCTCCCGCTGCGGGAGGGTAATGTACTAGTAACGCAGACGGCTGGCGTCTGAACAGTTCTTCCAAACCCTCCCCGTTGCGGGAGGGGTGGCCGAAGGCCGGGGTGGGT
>JAOQAA010000542.1 GCA_025963815.1 Capsulimonas sp. | reverse complement strand
GCCAAAGTTGTATTGACGAGTGGCCTACCGCCGCAGCACCGCGCCGTTTTTCGCGATCTCTCCAATAATCGTCGATGCAGCGCTCCGAACTTCTGGGTCCTTGTCGTGCACCGCGATCTGTCCCAGGGTCGCCTTCGCTGTCACTGTCTCCATCGGCCTTCGATAGGAGACGCCTTTGACGGCGAGTATCTTCCCCAGCGACTGTACGGCCGCTAGGCGATAGGGGGCGGAGGCATGCTTTTGGGCCGTCTTTGTGGCGAGCGCGATGTTGTCGGGGTCCGTGGAGGCGAGGGCGTGCAGAAGCGCCGGGTCGTCCTTCGTCGTGCTCCACTGGGACGCGAGGCGGCTCTCCCGGGGACTATCGATCAAGCAGTATTTGATGACGTACACTGTGGGCGCCAGGAAGAGGAGCAGCGCAACGACGCCGGTGATGCGCAGGATCCATTGCAGGGCTTTGGGCAGAGGCGGGCGCGCCGGCGCGGCGGTCTTTGAATTGTTGGAATCGGTCATGGAAACCATTATACCTGGGTGGGGGAATGCCCGCGGATTTTGCAGGTTACAGGGTTGTAATCAATTATTTGATTGTGCTATAATATTTAGCCTTTATAGGGTCTGCATTTTATGCGACATTGTTGTCGCCCGATCGTTTTTCTCGACTCTATTGCCCGATCGGAACTGCCCTCGAGACTTTAATATCACGAGATTGTAATATCAAGAAGGATGCTGCCCGTGCTCAACTATCGCGAAAATGACGAACATGACGCTTGTGCTTTGATTGCCTACGTCCGTAAGGATGGAACGCCCTCGCACGGGACCGTCAAACGCGCCATAAACGCACTCGAAAAGATGGGCCATCGCTCCGGTGGAGTGGATGGCGAAGGGGACGGCTGCGGCGTCCAAACCGATATCCCACGTCTGCTGTGGGCGCGCGACCTCCAGGACGAAGCCGGCCAGAACGCCGCGCTTGCGGAAGATCCGCGTTTCTTTGTCGGACACTTCTTCATCCCGATGAAGTTTGCCGCCCAGGCCGAACAAATCAAGGACAGCGTGCGCGGCATGCTGAAGGCGCAAGGGATCACCCTGCTTGTCGAAGACCACGGTGATGTGCGTCACGACGCCCTCGGCAAGATCGCCCGCTCCAACGAGCCCGAGTTCTGGCAGGTGGCCGGTTTGACCCCCGAGTTCGCGCCCGGCGGCGGACTTGCGGGCGACCGCGCCCTGTTCGCCGCGCAGCTGGCGATCGAAAAGGACACGCCGGTTCACGTCGTGTCGCTGTCCCGCCACATCGCTATCTATAAGGTGCATGGCAACGCGGACATTCTCGACCATTACTATCCTCAGCTTTCGACGCCGGATTTCCAGAGCGTCATTTGTCTGGGGCACTCGCGCTATTCGACCAACACGCTTTCGAACTTCGAACGCGTGCAGCCGTTTGCGCTGCTCGGCCACAACGGCGAGATCAATACTGTCGATAAGCTGCGCCGCGAAGCGCAGATGCTCGGCATTCCGATCACGCACGACGGCTCGGACTCGCAGGACATGGACCGCGCGATGCACGGTCTCATCGTCAACCATGGCCTGTCGCTGATCGAAGCCTCGGAAGTGATCTTCCCGCCGATGGCCGAAGAAGTCGATGCGCTGCCCGACGATCTGCGCGCCCTCTATCGATACTACCGCTGGGTCCTCGGACCGCTGGCGCAGGGACCAGCCGCGATCGTTTCGCGCTACGGCGACGAGTGCGTCTTCGGCGTGGACGCCCTGGGCCTCCGCCCGCTGTGGTTTGGCGAGTCGGCCACGGAATACTTCTTCTCTTCGGAGCAGGGCGTCGTTCCGATCTCTGTTATTCTGGGCCATCCCAAGCCGCTTGCTCCCGGCGAAAAAGTCGCGATCCAGGTCCGGCGCACTCCAGGCAATACCGGCTCGGATGTGATCCCGTACCATGAGCTGCAGCGCGCCGCGCTGAGCCGCTCGCGCGCCCACTGGGATCTGAACCAGGTGCACGATTCGCTCAAGCTTGGTAAGGATATCACGGCGTACGACGCCAGCCTGTCCCTGAACGCGCCCGAGCCGCTTCCGCTGGAAGCGAACCGCGTTGCGGCGTTCAACTGGGCTTCTCAGGACGTCGATTACGTTGAGGCGCTCTGCAAGACCGGCAACGAGCCTATCGGCTCGCTCGGATACGACGGACCGCTGGCGTCGCTTTCGCCCGAGAAGCAGTCGCTTGCCGACTACTTCAAGGAAGCCGTCGCCGTCGTCACCAACCCGGCCATGGACCGCGAGCGCGAGATGGAGCACTTCTCCACCCGCATGACGCTGGGACCGCGCCCGGGCCTGACCGAGAACGATGCTCTGCCGGAGCGCGCCATTGAGCTGAAGGTTCCGATCCTGGCGGATGTCGCCGCGACCGGCGCCCATCTGGACGCCAAGCTGATCGCCGAAACTGTGGCAAAGGTAGGATCGACCACGCTGGAAGGCGTCTTCGCCTACTTCGGCGCCGATAAAGTCGCCGTCCTTCCGATTGTCTACTCGACCTCGGAAACCGCGCAGGCGACGGTGGAAAAAATTGCGGCGCGCGCGGTGGAGCTGGTGCAGGGCGGGGTGGAAATCCTCGTGCTGGACGACACCACGGCGTTCACCGAAAATACGCTGCCTCTGGATCCGCATCTGGCGCTGATCACGGTGGACAAGGCCCTGCGCCTGAAGGCCGTCAGCGACGAACCGGGCGCTGCGGCGCTGCGCCGCACCTCCAGCCTGGTGCTGCGCTCGGGCGGTCTGCGCAACCTGCACGACATCATCTTTGCGGTGGGCAACGGCGCGGACGC
>JAOQAA010000480.1 GCA_025963815.1 Capsulimonas sp. | reverse complement strand
CGGAGTGAGCTATCGCCCCTTAGGATACGAGTCGCCAATCCCGATTACCGTGTCGCTCGGCGCCGCGCTCCTTACTTCTGACATAGAGGCGCCTGTGGACCTGCTCAATCTGGCGGATGAACGATTGCGCCGCGCGAAGAGCGGAGGAATTTCCGAAACGGAAGCAAGCCGGATCCGAGCAGAGGCGACGGGCCTAGTGAAGGATTTCACTATGCTCGACGCGCTGGTCACTGCGGTGGACAACAAAGACCGATACACCCGGAAGCATTCTGAAGACGTCATGGTTTACAGCATGATGATCGCCACGGAGCTTGGCCTGGACGAGGAGACGCTGCATACCGTTGCGGTATCCGCTCTGATCCACGACGTCGGTAAGATTGGGGTTCCCGATAGCATCCTGCGAAAGCCCGGCAAATTGACCACCGAGGAGTTCGCGGCGGTGCGGCAGCACCCCGCAATGGGAGCGATCATGGTGGGCGCGGTGCCGGGACTGGAAAAGACACTCGACGCCGTCCGCCACCATCATGAACGATGGGATGGCGCGGGTTACCCAAGCGGCCTTTCGGGCGAACATTGCCCCCTCATCGCGCGCGTCATGGCTGTCGCCGACGCCTTCTCGGCGATGACGACGGACCGGCCATACCGCAAGGGTATGGATCAGCTTGTCGCGCAGGAAATTCTTATGGCGGGAGCGGGAACCCAGTGGGACCCGAAGTGCGTGACTGCGCTCCAGCAATCGATTGCACGACGCAAAATCAGTCCGGCTTCAGAACAAGAACAACTGTGCAAATGACACATCAGAATGGGCGCCGAAGACCGTAAAATAGAAATGGCTGGGGAATGTTCCCCAGCCATTTCTATTCACACATTCCACTCGTGTATTTTGCTTTGCAGTTTTCCCCAGATCTCGCTGTCCACATCGTGCTGCGCGACGTACATGTCGTCCGGGTGGATCGTTGTGGGCTCAGGGGCGACAAACTCGCCGCGCGTTGGGTGACGAAGGTCGAAGTAGACGCCGCCTTGGATCAGATGGCCGTGGCGCGGGACGAGATGGACGCGGCGCCATTCGTCTTTGGTCATTTCTGGAAGCAGGTTGTAAGCTTCGCGGCTTTCGTGACTATCTAAGGCCTCAGTATTGGCCGGTAATTGTTCGGGTTCGGATCGAGCAAAGCTCGTTCGGAATTCATCCGTATTTGGTGTGCGTTCCGCCATGGATTTATCCTCCAGTGATGGATAAATATACCCGCAGCCATCTGAGCGCAAACTTCAGATTAGCTCTGGACCAGCACCGAACCGCCTTCGACCTTGGTCGTGGGCGACGGCAGCGCGGTCTTGGGGGGGCCGCTCACGACATTGCCGGCGGCGTCGAACTGCCCATTGTGGCAGGGGCATTTGAACGACTTGCTTCCCGGCGACCAGAGCACTTCGCAGCCCTTGTGGGTGCAGCGCGAGGACAGGGCCAGGAATGTCCCGTCGGCCTTTTTGGTCACGTAAAGGCTGCTGCCATCCGCACGGGTCACTTTCTTGAAATCGCCCACGGTGAAGTCGCCTGCGGCGCCGACCTTCTCAAAACCGGCGGCGGCGTGCGCGGCGCGCGGAAGCATTGGAAGCACGGCGATTGCCGCGCCGGCCATCGTCAGCGTCTTCAAAAATCCTCGACGGGTCACGTCCTGATTGATTTCCATCATAAAGTCCATCCTCTCGGCCAATCCCAGTCGTACATTTCTATTGATTAAGACACATTTTCGAATACTTTTGTTCCCGCAAGCGGGCTAACTGGCCCAGTTACTTTTCGGCGAGCAGCGCATCCAGAACTTTCGGCAGACGATCCGACGCTTCGATGCTGTATCCTTCGGTGATGGAACGCACCTTCCCCGACGTATCGACGACGAAGAGCATGGGGATGCTTTCAATGGCGTAGCGATTGTGCGCGATGTGCTGATTGTCGAGCAGCATCGGAAACGTGAGGTTGTTTTTAGCGAGGAATTCTTTGGCGACCGGCAGTGTGTCGTCGCTGTTGACGCCGTAAAATTGCACGCGTCCCCGGTACTTTTCCGACAGCGCCTGCAGTTTCGGCAGTTCTTCGCGGCAAGGTCCGCACCAAGTCGCCCAAAAGGAAAACACGATGGGCTGCTTGCGCGCCTCGGTTTGTAGATCCACCATCCGGCCGGTCGCAATCTCTGGGATCGTGAAGTCCGGCGCCGTTTTCGCCTTCGACGGCGGAATCAGCGCGCCGATCTTATCGCTGTTGTCTTCCCACTGCGTCTTCATCGACAGGATCGCCAGAGCGATCACGCCGACCAGCACCAGCCCCACCAGCGATCTCACAAACCGATTTTCCAATGGGCCAATCCGCCTTTTGTCAGCGTTAAGAGAAGACCGCGCGAACTCGGTAAGAACAGTAGTCCACGACGTTTACCAGCACGATCAGCAGCGCGATGATCACGCCGGTGTCGAGCAGCTTGAATTCGTGGATGCTGTCAAGAAGCTGCGCGCCCAGTCCGCCGGCTCCTACGATGCCGACAATGAACGAATCCTTCAAATTATACTCGAAAGAGTACAGCGATGTCGCCAAATAATGCGGGAAGACCTGTGGCATCATCCCATAGACGAACACCTGGACCGAGTTGCCGCCGGACGCGCGCACTGCGTCGATCGGCCCCTGCGACACGGATTCCAGCGCCTCCGCATAGAGCTTCGAAAGCGAGATGAATGTGACGTAGCCGATGGCGATGGAACCGGCCGTCTTTCCCAGGCCAATGGCCGACAAGATAATCAGGGCGTAAACAATCGTCGGGATCGCGCGAGAAACGTTGAGATAGGATTTGATGGCGGCGCTCAGAGACCTTGGAAAGACGCTGGTGCGCGCGGCGAAAAATGACATGGGAAACGCCATGATCGCTCCCGCCACGGTGCCGACGACCGCCATTTGAATGGTGTCCAGCAGCGGTTGCATGATCTGATCGCGCAGGCTGAGATCATAACGAAAATCGGCTTTGCCGTGCGGGATCATGCGTCCGACAAAACTAAAACCGGCCGCAACGCCCGTCGGCAGATGCGCCCTATCGATCTCCATCCCGACAAACGACCACACGATGAGCGCCGCCAACGCGAGAAATCCCACGAGCCGGCTGAGCATGGCGATAATTTTCATTTCATCGCTCCATGCTCAGCGCGGGCCAGCACGTCCGCCACGGCGGCGTCATCAAGCTGGTCCGGAGCGGCGTCGAAGGTGATCGCGCCGTTCTTCAGGCCAATAATGCGCGTGCAGTACCGCCGCGCAAGCGCGATGTCATGCATGGAGAAAAGCACGGTCGCCCCGGTGTCGCGGACGAGATCTTTGAGAAGATCCATAATCTCGTCCTTGGTGAGAACGTCCAGGTTCGCCGTCGCCTCATCCGCGAGAATGATCTTCGCTCCCTGCGCAATCGTTCGCGCGACGGCGACGCGCTGCTTTTGGCCGCCCGAAAGATCGCGCACGCGCCGGCCTTCGAACTCCGTGAGGCCGACCTGAGCGAGACATTCGCGCGCCAGCGAGACATCTGAGGCGGGAAAGCGATGGAGGCAGGAAGAAAGGGTCGGGAGATAGCCAAGGCGTCCAATAAGGACGTTTTTCAAAACCGTGAGGCGGTCAACGAGGTTGAACTCTTGGAAGATCATGCCAATCCGGCGACGCAGCAATCGCCGTTCGGATTCGGGCATCTTCTCCACAGCTTCTCCCAGCACGATGCAGCTGCCGCCGGTTGGGGTGATGAGACCATTGATGCAGCGCAGAAGCGTGCTTTTGCCGGCGCCCGAAAGACCGATCAGGCCAACGAACTCGCCTTCCGCAATTGTCAGATCAAGGCCGTGCAGAACCGGCGCGCCGCCACGATAGGTATGAGCCAGCTGTTTGATAACGATCGCGTCGGGCACGGGGTAACTACTTCTTCTTCACATCTTTGAGCGATTCGAAGCTGATGTTCAGCACCGATGCTTTTTTTCGCACGGAATCGAAGAAAGCGTCGTCGGCCGGAACCCACTTGGGATAGAGGATCTTTTGCGCCGCCGCCTGGCCATCGGGATCGGTATTGATATCCACGAACGCTTTTTTCAAGGCCTCCAGCGTCTTCGGGTCCAGATTGCCACGCGCGACGAACATGCCGTTGGGGATCGGCTCGGTCTTTGCGATCACCACCATTTGCTTCTCGTCCGCTGGGTTCTTTAGCTGCTGTTCGATGGCGTCTTCGTACGAAGCACCGCCATCGGCGACCTTGTTGAAAACGGCGAGTACACTGCCAGCGCCCGTGATATTTGCGGCCTTGACGTCCTTCTGAGGATCGAGGCCGGCTTCCTTCATCAAACCAGCCGGATAAAGATAGCCGGACGCCGAGGTTCGGTCGGCGAAGACAAAGCTTTTGCCTTTGAAATCCGTGATCTTATGGATACCGGAATCCGCACGAGCAAAGATAATGCCCTGATAGGTCAATTTGTTGTGAAAGTACGGCATCGCGATTGGAACAAGACGCTCCGGGGTGTTTTCGAACTCTTTTTTCGCGAGAACATAAGCCAGCGGACTAAGGTAGGCGCAATCGACTTGATCCGCGCGCAGCGCCTGCAAAACACCGGCGTATTCGGGGGTAACGAACACCTTCCCGCTCGGCCGATCTGTTTTCTTCGCCAGGTAAGCCGCCAGGGGGGCATACTGTTCTTGAATGACGCTGGCTTTATCAAAGGGAATGACGCCGACCCGGATGGCCGAATCGGCAGGGTTCGATGAACCTTTCGGCGAGCATCCCGTAATGACTAACGCGGTGAGCGCAGTCATTGCCAGACCAGTCCAGCGCAGGGTTTTATATTGTCGGGCAGTGCGTTGCAGTGTCGCCATTTCGGTCCTTAATCAAGCAATTGTTAGGATTGGGGGATAAACCCAATGTCTCGCCCCATCTCACGACGATATCGGATCAGTTCCAGTGAGATAAATAGCGGGTCGAGACTGACGGTAACGCCAAGGCGTTCGATGCACTTCGCAAGATTACGCTCCTGGATCGGATCGGCCTGTCCAAAGGGGGCGTCCATGACGAGGTCCATGGTTGCGGAAATCATCTTTACGGCGTGCAGCAAAAATGCCGCCTGTCCGTGTGGATAGCGCGCCAAGGGCATGCGCTTGAAGCCCGTCGTGAGACGCTCATTCAGCCGGTCCCAGCTGGGAATGACCTCCACGGATTCGTCCACCTGGGAGCGAGGGGCCTGGAATGCGGAGGTCGACTGAGAAGGCGCAGGCCGCGCGGGTTCGGGACGATGCGGCGACACAGAAGGTTCCGGACGCTGAACCTCAGGGCGAGAGGCGGAACGAGGAGCCTGCGCTTCAATCGCAGCGACCGCTTCCAGCGCCTGCTGCTCGTGATAGCTCTCGATCGCAAACCCTTCAATCACATGCAGGGCCAGCGGGCGGCCGGCGACCGCCGCCAGGGCGTCGTCAATGGCCGTCGCATATTCGTGCGTCTGTAAATTGACCCTCAGGTATTGATCGCTCGGCGCCATGCCGACAATTAAATGGTTGCCTTCCAGCGCGAGCGGCCGAGCCGCTTCCATGGCCATCCATACAGTGGGGACATCGATCGCGCGCTGAACGCGAAGAAACGCCTGCGTCCAAATCTCTTCGGGCGTAGCGGCAGCCTGTGAATCCATGGTCAACCTCCGAGATCGTTTCCCGCCGCAACCGCGTCGTTCGGGGAAATGTGGGTCCGGCGTGGCGGGGGCGCCGTATGCCGAGTCGGTACAATTATAATGCGCACCCTCGTCAATTGTCAACATCCACGCGAGTTTGGACTGGCAAGAAGGCGTGAACGAGAAAATCGTATGCTATAATTAGGGAAATTCGCTTTTTTTCGACCGTGGGAGGATTGCATGATAATTGACGAAGTCGCCCCCATGCTCACTTGTATCCAGAGCAATGACGGCTTCCTGTATGAGCTGCTGATGCGGGCGCATCCCGACCAGCCCGCCGTTACGAAGATACGGATCGGCCCCTATCTCTTCAAGCCCGAGCACCAGCCCAAGGTCGGACCGCTTGGCGTGATGACGCAGGGCCCGGAGCCCAAATTCTGGATCATGCACCGCATGACGGATTTCAGCAATCCCCGGGGATGGCAGCGCCTGCACTGGGAGATCGCGGACAACGAGCCGGGCAGCCCCGCCTACCTCGTCGCGCGCGGCCTTCTGAAGCCGGGAACCAGCGGCCTGTTCCGCTTCCTGTCGACCATTCCCCCCGGCGGCGTCCGCGCCGGAATGGAAATCTACCGAGGCGACGACCACAAAGACTACGGTGTCAGCGGTCCGAACTACGAACCTTATATGCAGGGTCACGACGAGCACTAACAACAATCAGCCTCATTCAGCATGAATGAGGCTGATTATGTTTGTATCATAAATCCCGAATGATTTATTTAGGAATGACCTCAAACTCGGCCAGGGAGCAGAAATTTGCGCCGACGCCGCTGGAGAGAGCTATGAATCGGACAAACTTCCCGG
>JAOQAA010000469.1 GCA_025963815.1 Capsulimonas sp. | reverse complement strand
TGGGCCGCCGCGTGCGCCATTCCCGGTGTCAAGCTGCACCTTTACGGTAAGGCGGAAGCGCGACCGGGCCGCAAGATGGGCCATCTGAACGCCGCCGCCGAGACTCCGGAAGCCGCCGCCGAACTCGTGCGCCGCGCCCGCGAGGCCCTCACCCCCCGGCCCCCTCTCCCAATTCTGGGAGAGGGGGAGTCGGAGTAAGAGTGAGATTTTGTTCTTAAGATCTTAAAACTCAAACACTCTGACTCCCCTTCTCCCAGAATTGGGAGAAGGGGCTGGGGGATGAGGGCCATCCGCGTCCTATTTAGTTGAAATGTTTCAGTAGTCATGATATCGCTGCATCGCCAAGGAGAATCGACTGTGTCAAAGAACAATGGAGCTGCGCGCTCCGCGCTGATCGTTTGGGGCGGGTGGGACGGACACCAGCCCAAGGAAGTCGCCGAGATCTTTGCAAGTGAACTGCAAACGCGGGGTTTTGAAGTCGAAGTGTCCGACACGCTCGACGCATTTCTCAACGCCGACAAGCTGAAGGCGCTGGACCTGATCGTTCCTGTGTGGACGATGGGGACCATTACGGGCGAGCAGCTCAATCCCGTGCTGGAGGCGGTTAAGGGCGGCGTCGGCATCGCGGGATGTCACGGCGGCATGTGCGATTCGTTCCGCAATGAGACTGAGTGGCAGTTCATGACCGGCGGGCAGTGGATTTCGCATCCCGGCAATGATGGGACGGAATATACCGTTCGTATTACGGACACGAATCACTTTATCACACAGGGCAGCCCGGCGGAGTTCGCGGTGAAGTCTGAGCAGTACTATCTGCATACGGACCCTTCGAACCATGTGCTGGGCGTCACCCAATTTCCCGTCGCCGATGGGCCTCACGTAAAGAACGGACCATTCGATATGCCGCAGATTTGGACGCGTTACTATGGTGAAGGCCGCGTGTCGTACAACGCGCTGGGGCATCAGGCGAATATCGTCACCCAGGAGGAAGTTCTTCCCCTCATGGTGCGCGGGCTGCTCTGGGCCGCGCATGCGGAAGATGCATTGTAGCCATTCGTTTCACATGGCAAAGGCCGGCGACCAATTTTGGGTCGCCGGCCTTTGTGTTCAAATTTTGCGGAAAAGTTAAACAGGAGCAGTCACGCCTTTTTTCTTGTGATCGTGTCGGCTCGTTGCCCACTTGAGCTTCTGCTCCGGAGTGAGGAGCGCTTCGATCTGCGTGCGCATCTCTTTGCGGATCGGCTTCATCTGTTCTTTTTTCTCGTCTGGGGTCAGGGCCGTGTTTTTGCGGATCGCCATCATCTTTGGGGCCTCGGCCTTGTAGATGTCCTTAATCTTCGCCTTCTGGTCGTCGGTCAGCGCCAGCGTCTCGGAAAGCTTGGCGAGCTGCTTCATCTCGCCGGCTTTGCCCTTGCCTTTGAGGCCGGCTGCGGAGCCTGGCCCCTGCGCCAGCATGGAGCCGCCCACGGTCAGCAGAACGGCGACGATCATTGCTTTCTTTATCATTCGGTTTCCTCCCGCCAGTAATGTGCGCGAACTGTTCGCGCTACAGTGCTATGGACGCGGCGAAGACCGGTTAGTTCATTCGGAATTTTCTTTCGTCAAAACGTCATGAGTCGAAGTCCGCCGCGCTCGGAGATGATGGTTGGCGCCGAGAAATTGGCGTGTTGGGGCTGGAGCTCCAGGGCGGGCGCGGCATGGAGGCGCGGCGTGGCGAACATCGCTTCCCGCAGCGCTTCCACGATTTGCAGGTCATGGGGTGTTTGGGTCGCCAGAAGAGCTTCTTTGACGGGGCAGGGCGCGACTTCGAATACGGGAATGCCGTGGGACGCCAGCTGGCGTCCCCAACCGTTCGCGAGCGCTGAGAGGGCGTTGGCGGAGGCCGCGTAAACGGCTTCCGAGGCCACGAACGCTTCCGTCTCCAGCGGGGTGGGGTTGTAGATGACGATGCCGCCTCGGTGTTGGCGGCGCAAATGGGGCGTCAGCGCCTGAACGGCGTACAGGGCGCTTTTGACGTTGACCTGCATCGTCAGATCGAACTCCTGATCGGTCACGTCGAGCGCGCTCAGTTTCAGGACACGGTTGACGGCGTGGACGAAGGCGTCCACATGTCCGTACTTTTCGAAAACTTGGGTCATCAGGGCGTCCGCCTGGGGGCGGTCGGCCATGTCGGCGGTGATCGCGACCAATCGGCCCTTCTCCGCCTGGCTGGAAAGCGCCTCAATGCGGAACATCCGCCGCCGCGCGACGGCGATGACGGTCGCCCCCTCGCTGTGAATGAGCCGGCGCACCGTGGCGTAGCCGACGCCGCTGGAGGCGCCGGTGACAATCACCACCTTGCCTTCCATTGCCGGTTCCTGGATCATTCTAGACATATGCCAAATTCCTCCCACCTGAGATTATCGGCAGTTATACGCCGCCGCCTTACCCCTGAAAGAAGCAAATACCCATTCGCTTCTCCGGTGTGCTACAATGATCCGACAATCACCTTGGAACGAAAAATTCGCACGACAGTATCGGTCAATGCAAGCATCATCCACTTTTTCACAACAGCCGCCCGAAGATAACCCCGACAGCGCTCTGGCGCGTATGCTGGCGCAGCGGAACGCTGAGCTGGATCAATTCGCCTATGTTGTTTCCCACGACCTGCGCGCCCCCCTGCGCGGGATCGCCAATCTGGCCAAGTGGATCGAGGAAGATCTTGGCGACCAGATCCCGGAAGAGACCGCCGGACAGCTTGCCCTGCTGCGAAATCGCGTCCATCGCATGGACGCCATGATCCAGGGCATCCTGCAATATTCGCGCGTCGGTCGTGTCGATACTCAGATCGAGATGGTTGATATCCGCGCACTTGTCACGGAGGCGATTGACCTGCTGGCGCCGCCGCCGACTGTCGAGGTCCGCATGGAAGGAGACTTTCCGGCTCTTCCCGCGAACTTCATAGTATTGGAGCAAGTCTTTCTGAACTTGATCGGCAATGCGATCAAGCATTGCGGAAGCGCAGAGGCTCAGGTTCGTGTTATCGGGGTGGATCATGAAGAGTTCTGCGAGTTTCATGTGGTGGATAACGGTCCTGGGATCGAGCCTCAGTTCCACGAGCGGATATTTCAGATTTTCCAGACGCTGGAATCGCGCGACAAAGTCGAGGGTATCGGCATGGGATTGGCGTTGGTGAAAAAGATAGTGGAACATCAAGGAGGCGTCGTTTCGCTCAAATCCGATGTCGGTCAGGGGGCGGATTTTTCCTTCACTTGGCTGAAAACTCCTGATGACTCCGCCACGCCCGGCGTTAGAAATGGGACCTCAGTATGACTGAGCGTTTGCAGATCTTAATTGCAGACGATGACATCGTGGATCGCATGGCGGTGCGTCGCGCGCTGCGCGCAACAAAGCTGACTCTGGAGATCCAGGAAGCGACCAGCTGTGCGCAGGTGCTCGCGGCTGCCGCGCAGACCGACTTCGACTGTGTTTTTCTCGACTTCCAATTTCCCGACGGCGATGGATTGGCCGTGATTAAAAGCGTACGAGCCACGGGGAACGAGGCGCCTATCATCGTGCTGACCGGTCATGGCGACGAGCTCGTCGCCGTGGAGCTGATGAAGGCCGGCGCGTCGGACTATCTCGCCAAATCCCGCTTGACGGAGGACGGCTTGGGGCAGACGCTCCAAAATGTACTGCGTGTCCGGCGCGCCGAGCTGCGTGAACGTGAGATGGCTGCGGCGCTCAGCGCCAGCGAAGCGCGCTTTCGCCGGGTGGCGGAAACCAACGTTCTGGGAATCGTCTTCTGGAACGAAAGCGGCGCAATCACCGAGGCAAACGATGCGTTTCTCAATCTGGTCGGTTATACCCAGGACGATCTGACAGCGGGTCGCATCAACTGGATCGCGATGACGCCGCCGGAGTATCTGGACAAGAGCCGGGAGGCCTATGATTCTCTGAAGGTGAACGGCAATGCTCCGGCGGTCGAGAAAGAGTATCTTCGTAAGGACGGCGGCCGCGTGTCCGTGATCATCAGCGCTTCCCGCTTGGACGCTCCTGAGTTTCAGGCGCTATCGTTCGTCCTGGACGTCACCGAACGCAAACGCGCCGAACATGCAATTCAATTTCTCGCCGACGCCAGTGTCGTCCTCGCGTCCTCTCTGCAGTACGAAAATATTCTTCAAAGCCTTGCGCATCTCGCGGTTCCGGCGCTGGCGGATTTGTGCGTAATTGACATGCTGGAAGACGGCAAAGTCCGCCGCACCGCCGTCGCTTACGCGGACCCCACGCTGGCTCCAACCGTGCAGGCCGAGCTGAAGCAGAACCCGCCGGATATTGCCGGCGGCAACCCCGTCAGTCAGGTGCTGCGCAGTGGCGTCCCCATACTGACTGAGATCATGGCGGACGGATTTGTGCGGGAAGTGGCGCGAACCGAGGCGCACCATAGTATCCTGCGAGACTTGAACTTACATTCCTATATCGTCGTGCCATTGAAGGTGCGTGGATCTGTCATTGGCGCGGTTTCACTGGTGCTGTCCCGCGATCACCGGCGCTATGGCGCTTCCGACCAGCTGATCGCCGAAGAGCTATCGCGCCGCGCCTCCGTGGCCATTGACAACGCCCGGCTGTTTGAAGCGACCCAACAGGAGCGCGCCCAGCTGGAAGCGAGCGAACGGCGGTACCGATTCCTGGCCGAAGCGATTCCGCAGATCGTCTGGACCGCGCTGCCGAATGGCGACGTCGATTATTTCAATGAGAAATGGACGGAGTATTCGGGACATACTCTGGAGGAAAGTCAAGGCTGGAGCTGGGAGCTGGTCTTGCATCCGGACGATCTGACGCGCACGATCGCGCATTGGACCGAGGCGCTGACCCAGAGCGTTCGTTACGACATTGAATATCGCCTGCGCCGCTTCGACGGGGAATATCGCTGGCATCTGGCGCGTGGGGTGCCTATACGGGACGATGACGGCGCGATCGTCAAATGGTTCGGCACCTGCACCGATATCGACGACCAGAAGCGCGCGGAGCGCGCGCAGAAGTTTTTGGACGAGATCGGCAGCATCGTCAGCGGCTCCCTCGACTATGAGGAAACGCTCGCACGTGTCGCTAAGCTTGTTACGCCCGGCTTCGCGGATTGGTGCGCCGTCGATTTGCTGGAAGAAGACGGAGAGCTCCGCCGCGTTGCGCTCGCACACGTCGATCCCGTGAAGCTGGCCGTCGCCCGGGAAATCGATGCGCTCTATCCGACTACCATGGACAGCGAGATCGGGATTTACGAGGTTATTCGCAACGGCGAGTCTCTTCTGGAAACTCACGTCACGGAGGAAATGCTGCGGCAAGTCTCGGTGGATGAGCGCCATTACGCCATGCTGCTGGATTTAGGGATCGAATCGTTCCTCAGCGCGCCGCTGATCGCTCGCGGTCGCGTGATCGGGGCCATCACCTTCATCGGAGCGAATTCGGGAGCCCGTTTCGACGAGTCGGATCGGGCTCTCGCCGAGGAAGCGGCGCGCCGTGTCGCCTTATCCGTCGATAACTCGCGGCTTTATTTAGAGGCGCGCGCGCGGACTGCGCGGGAAGTGCTGATCAACGCGGTTGGCCGCAAGCTTCGCGCCTCGCTCGACGCCGCCGATATTCTGCGTGTGGCGACAAGCGAAGTCGGCCTCGCTCTGGGCGCGAGCCGTGTTTTGTGGTCGCGTCTCGACGCCGGCCAAAGTACTCTGGAAGTTTCTCCGCATCAATACACCGCGCCTGGCGTCGACCCCGTGCAGGTATCTTATGCGCTTTCCACCCTGGGGCCCGCGTTTCTCGACACATGGACGGTTGGCAACCCGATCGTGATTCACGATACCGAGACCGATCCTCGATTAAAAGTGTACTGGGGGCAGCCCGTCCGCGTGCAGTACGCACGAGCGCTCATTTCCTGTCCCATCATCCAGCGCGGTGAATGGGGCGGGGTCTTCTCCGTGCAGCAGTGCGGGGAGCCTCGCCGGTGGTCGCGCGATGAAGTCGCGCTGGTGATGGCGGTCTCGGATCTGCTGGGATTGGCGCTGGAGAATGCACGTCTCTACGCCCGTGAGCACCGCGTGGCGGACATGCTTCAGTCGGCATTCCTGACGAATATTCCCAAGGAGATGCCGGGGCTGCGTCTTGCCGTCACCTATAAGGCGGGCCTCGACGAAGCGCATGTTGGCGGCGACTTCTACGACGCTTTGGAACTGCCGGATGGACGGATCGCGCTGGTGATGGCCGATGTCTCCGGCAAGGGCCTCAAGGCGGCGGTGCAGACCGCGACCGTCAAATACTCCCTGCGCGCGTTCGCCGTCGAAGCCGCCGCGCC
>JAOQAA010000464.1 GCA_025963815.1 Capsulimonas sp. | reverse complement strand
ATTCGAACGCGGCCGGCGGTTGAAACCGCGCCTGCGAGAGCGCGGAAACCCACCTGCGTGGGTTACATAATCCTTGACGGTAGCGTGTCGAAGAATGCCGAACATTCCGCGATACCGCCTCGGATTTTGTAGTCCCCGCAGGGGGACTTCCGCGCTCTTACAGGCGCGGTTTCAACCGCCGGCATCTGACCGTTATTGCGTCAATAGCGAAGGGCGAGGCAGGAAACCCGGCCTCGCCCCCCTAACTCTTCTGTGATTACAGAAGGGACGGGATTCCATGAAGGTATGTATCGTGGGCGCGGGACTGGCGGGGCTTACCTGCGCTCGCCATCTGCACAGCGCTGGCGGCGAGGTCTTGGTGCTGGAAGCGAGCGATGATGTCGGCGGGCGCGTTCGCTCGGATATCGTCGACGGATTTATTCTGGATCGCGGCTTTCAGGTGCTGTTCGACGCCTATCCGGCGGTGAAGCGCAATCTGGACATCGGGGCGCTGGATCTGCGCGCCTTCGAGCCGGGCGCGATTATCTGCCGGGGCGGACGCCAGAGCGTACTCACCGACCCGCTGCGCGATCACAACTGGGCTGATGTCGCCGGCGCGGCGGCAAACCTTGCGATCCCTGTCACGGACAAGCTGCGCACGCTGCAATTGTCGCAGTCCCTCTCGGGGATCGGCAGCGGTTTCGATCCTTATGAGCCTGACGATCAATCGACTTACGAGTATCTGAAGGGCCTGGGATTCCATGACTCAACGATCGACGTCTTTTTTCGCCCCTTCTACGGCGGCATCTTACTGAAGCGCGATCTTTCGACTACAGCGGCTGCGTTTCGCTTTTACTTCCGGATGCTGAGCACCGGACAGACCGCAGTGCCGTCCGCCGGCATGGGCGCCGTCACCCAGCAGCTTGCCGCGCCACTGCGAGAGGCCGGCGCAATTCGATTGAACGCGCCGGTACGAAGCTTAATGCAGAGGGAGAGGCGAACCACGGGAGTTGTCCTGGAAACCGGCGAAACGATCGACGCCGACGCCGTGGTGCTCGCTGTCCCCGCGCCGGCCGCCGCGCATCTTGCTGGTTTGCCCGCGCCCGAAGGCGCGCTGGGCAAGGCGACTATCTATTTCGCCGGCGACAAGGCGCTGAGCGACAGCAAAAAGCTCGTCCTCAATGCTGACAAAGATGCGTTCGTCAACGACGCCCAGCAGATCAGCAATGTCGCCCCCGGTTACGCGCCGATGGGCCGGCATTTGCTCGGCGCTACGGTGCTTGGCGATCCGGAGATGGACGATACCCAGCTCTGCAACGCCGCGATGGATGACCTGCGCAAAATGTACGCCGCCGACCGCGAAGCGGTCCGGGCGCTCGCCAGCTACGCGCCCTTGAAAGCCTATCGAATCCCATACTCGCAGTTCCCCCAGCCGCCGGGCGTGTATGGAAGTCTGCCGGGAGTAACGACGGATCAGCCGGGTCTTTATGTCGCCGCCGAATGGACGGAAAGCAGCTCGATCAACGGCGCCATCACCAGCGGCGAAAACTGCGCGGCGGCGGTGCTAGCGGGATAACCACTTCGGAACATTTGCGCTGTCCCGTTATGACCCACCCCGGCGCGAAGCGCCGGGGTGGGTCACGCGGGCACGCGAAGCCCGAGGATAAAGAGAAAACGCCAATAATTAGTACGCCCATGAACATCAAAGCTCTGCTCAGCCGAATATCCGCCGAGGAAGCGCGCGTCCGCGATGCGCGTTTCCTTGCCCCCTGCGTCCCTGGCGGGCAGGTGCGTGTTCGGGTGGGCGGGCTGGTGCAGACCTTCATACCGGAGCCGAGTGATTTCGAAGGATGGGGTGTTTTCCAGCCGTTGGATTCTCGCCGGGCGGCTTTAATGGAGGAAGCGTCGCTGCCACAGGTGTCGGAGTATCTGTTGCGACTGCCGTCGCTGCGCGTGCGCCTAGTGCGTCCTCTATGCGGGCAGACATGGCTGGCCTATCCCGCAAGCGAACCCGATATGAACGGACGTCTTGGCGCGGCGCAGCCGATTCTTACGCATCTCGTGACGGACTCAGCGCCGTTCGAACAGGTGATCGCGCACGGCAGCGGGGGAGCCTGGTGGTTTGCGTATGAAGACCGGCGCGCCGATCCTCGCCACGCCGAAGCTCTTCGAACCGCGCTGCGAGAAATAACTTCGCCGGACGATCTGCGCTTTTTGGGTCTGACCCCGGAGATGCGCGTGGCCTATACGCTGGCGGCGGAGGCGGCCGCCGGTTTCGAGGCGCTGAAGCGTCGCCGCGGCGCGGCGCGGGCGCGCCAAGGAGATACCGAGCGATTGGGCGCCGCCCTTGCCTTCGCCGGCGGTGATCTGCGCGACTTTCAGGATCGTGGCGAGTACTGGGTGGTCGAATGGGCGACGCGGGACGGCGAGCGCCACACCAGCGCCATCGCTAAAGGTGATCTGACCGTGATTAGCTCGGGAATCTGTCTGAGCGACCGGGACCACGATTTTGACTTGCAGTCGCTGGTCGGCGTCATCGAGCGCCGGCAAGACTCCGATTGGTGACGTGAGCGATAAATAAGGAACGGAAATGAGCCGGACATCGGCGCTTTATCACGAAGAATTGCATCGCACCGATGCCGTAATGCAGACGATCCGCAATCTGAGCGTTACAATCTGCGGCGCGGGCGCTCTCGGCGCCAACATCGCCGAGAGCCTCGCGCGTCAGGGCTTCGGCCGCCTGCGCGTGATCGACCATGACCGGGTCGAGGAGCGCAATCTTTCGACGCAGCCCTATTATCGCTCTGATATCGGCGCCAGAAAGGCGAAGATCCTCGCCAACACCCTTTATCGAGCCCTTGGCGTTACCGTCGAGACACGCTTGGACACGCTGACTTCCAATAATATTGCCAAACTGCTTGCGGGCAGCTCGCTGGTCATTGACGCGTTTGACAACAGCGTCGCCCGCGCCGCCGTGACCCAGCATTGTCTGACTTCGAACATTCCTTGTCTGCACGCCGGTCTTGCGAACGGCTACGCCGAGGTGCTTTGGAATGACGGCTATTGCGTGCCGTCTCCCAGCAATGACGATGTGTGTGACTATCCCTTGGCGCGCAATCTCGTCATGATCACCGTGGCCGTGGCGTGCGAATGCGCCGTGGCCTGGGCGGCGAACGGAGAGAAGCGAGGATACACGGTGACGCTGGGGGATCTGGCGGTGCGTGCGGTCTAAGCTCCTCGCCGCCAGTACGGCCGCAGTGCGACCCAGAGAATCCCCAGCGCCGCCCCGCTCCATAATACCGCCCAGACCACCGGGGGCAGCGGGATCATCTGCGACATCAAGGCGGCGTCGGTTGTGGGGCCATTGGGGATGGTGGAGAGACCGACCAGCGTTTTTAGATCGTAGAGGGCGTTCGCGACACACTGCACGCCGAGGAACATCACGGTCCGTTCGGCGGCGAGAGCGGACATGCGTCGTCCGGCCCAAACGAGCAAGGCGGCGATGATGAGGCCCCAGACGAACCCAAAGAAGTTGTGCCAGGGACGGACGGCGAGTACGGTGGCGAGGCCGACCACGGCGGCGCTGGCGTAGAGCGCGGCGTGCGCGGCGCGGGCGCGCCGGCCGAGCGAGATCAGCCAGGCGCCGTACGCCGTCGCCCCCAAATAGCCGGCCATTACGATCAGCAGGCCGAAGCCCCCATAGGTCATGGTGACCCCCGAAGCGTCGGGCTCGATCTGTATTTCGGCGACGCGTCCGCCGGTGAGCAGCGCCGCCAGCGCATGCGAGCTTTCGTGGATAAACGTGACAAAGAGGCGCAGTGGGTAGAGCGCGAAGGACGCCAGCGGGACGAACCACAGCGCGACCGTGGCGGCGCACGAGAGCAAAAGTGTCTTCAGGCTATTGCGGTTCATGGGCGCGACGGCGCCCGCATTGTTGTCCATTGATGGTGTTTCCTACTCTCACGGACCCGAACGCGGCGATAAAGTTGCGCGCAGCGTGATATAATACTGTACGAAGGTAACACCTATGTCTATTCGCAGCGCTGCCGGGATTCTTGCCTTGACCTCGTTGATTGCCGGTCTGGCTGCGTCGCCAGCCCCCTCACTCGCCGCCCCCGCGAAGAAAAAGCCGGCGGCTCCGGTTCAAGCCGCAGCTGCGCCGAAGCCGGCCCCGGCGTTTACGCTTGCGGATACCGACGGCAAATCGCGCACCCTGGCGGAGTTCCAAGGCCGCCCCGTCACCCTCTTTTTCTTCTGCGGCTGCCCCTGGTGTCACAAGACCGCGCGGCTCTGGAGCCAGTTCCAGCGCGGCGGGGCGCTTCCCGCGTCCAGTCCCGCGCCGGCGACGGTGATCGTTTTTACTGGGGACGCCGAGATGTCGAAGCAGTTTGCGTCCGAGACGAACTTAGACCTCACGCAGA